>WGCD01000030.1 GCA_015493995.1 Desulfurellaceae bacterium | reverse complement strand
CCAACAAGTTTATCAAACTCTTCGGACATAACCGCTCCTTTTTAAAAATGTTCTCATTAGTGTATCAAATTTAAAATAATTGTCTTTAAAAAAAGAAAAGGGGCTAACCCTTATATTTAAAGGTCAGCCCGTTGAAGATATTGAATTATCTTTTTTTAAGCACTATGTTTGAATTTTCAATGTCAGCTACAACGTGTTCGTTTTGAGAAACGTTTCCTGCAAGTATTTCTTTTGCCAGTGCCGTTTCAACCTTGTTTTGTATATATCTTCTCAAAGGTCTCGCTCCGTAAACAGGGTCAAAACCTTCATCGGCAATCCTGTCTATCAATCTATCGCTGAATTCTACAAAGTAGCCTTTTTCTTCAACCTTCTTTCTCGTTTTTTCAAGCAGTAGTTTGACAATTTGTCTGATTTCTTTTTTGCCGAGAGGGTTAAAGACTATTATTTCATCGACCCTGTTTAGGAATTCAGGTTTAAATATCCTTTTCATCTCTTCATTGACTGCCAAAACGGCTTTATCGAACTCTATTTTGTAACCTTGGCTTCCGGGTTCACCCTTAATTCTGGTCAGATATTCGCTGCCTATATTCGACGTCATAATGATAATTGTGTTTCTAAAATCTACGGTAACACCTTTTGAATCCGTTAAACGTCCGTCATCCAATACCTGTAGGAGAATATTGAATACATCGGGGTGTGCTTTTTCTATTTCGTCAAGCAAAACGACGGAGTAGGGTCTTCTTCTTACAGCTTCTGTGAGCTGTCCGCCTTCTTCATATCCTACATAGCCGGGAGGTGCTCCGACGAGCCTTGATACGGAGAATTTCTCCATATATTCGCTCATATCTATCCTGACAATGGCTCGCTCGTCGTCGAATAGATATTCAGCCAACGCTTTTGAAAGCTCGGTTTTACCCACTCCGGTCGGTCCTAAGAATATGAACGAAGCTATAGGTCTGTTTTTGTCAGCCAAACCGGCTCTTGACCTCAAAATAGCCTCGCTTACGGATTTAACCGCATAATCCTGACCGACCACTCTTTTTTTAAGTATATCTTCCATCTTCAGAAGTTTTTCTCTCTCGCTTTCAAGCATTTTTGAGACAGGAATTCCCGTCCATTTCGATACGACGGCGGCTACTTCTTCTTCGGTCACTTCTTCCTTTAAAAGCCTGTTGTCTATGGCGTTGAGCTTTTTGTTTTTTTCTTCAAGTTCCTGCGTAAGTTTTGGCAAATCACCGTATTTTAAGACGCTTGCCTTTTCAAAATCTCCGTTTCTTTCGGCTAACTCTATCTGTGTCTTGATTTTATCTATTTTTTCTTTTATCTCGTGAATTTCTGAGATAATGCCTCTTTCATAGTCCCACTTGGCTTTTATTCTGTTTAGCTCCTCTTTAAGTTGGGAGAGCTCTTTTTCTATATTCTCAAGCCTCTTTTTTGAGTCTTTGTCGTTCTCTTTTTTTAGTGCCTGTTTTTCTATCTCAAGCTGCGCTATCTTCCTTTTCAGATTATCAACAGGCTCTATTTCACTCTCTAATTGGGTTTTGAGACTTGCTGCTGCCTCGTCTATTAGGTCTATCGCCTTATCCGGTAAAAATCTGTCCGTTATATATCTGTGACTTAGTGTTGCAGCTGCGACTATAGCGGAATCCTTGATTTTTACGCCGTGATGTATCTCGTATTTCTCTTTTAATCCTCTCAAGATTGATATTGTATCCTCAACACTCGGTTCCTTGACAAATACCGGTTGAAATCTCCTTTGCAGCGCTGCATCTTTTTCTATGTATTTTCTGTATTCTTTAAGGGTTGTAGCTCCTATACACCTCAACTCTCCTCTTGCAAGCATAGGCTTTAACATATTTGAAGCGTCCATAGAGCCTTCGGCTGCGCCTGCTCCAACAACCGCATGGAGCTCGTCAATGAACAATATTATCCTGCCTTCCGAGCGTTTAACCTCATTTAATACAGCCTTTAGTCTTTCTTCGAACTCTCCTCTGAATTTTGCTCCTGCCACCAATGCTCCCAAATCTAGCGAAATAACGGTTTTGTCTTTAAGGCTTTCGGGAACGTCCCTGGCAACTATCCTTTGCGCCAAACCCTCTACAATTGCTGTTTTACCGACGCCGGGTTCTCCTATTAGCACCGGATTGTTCTTTGTTCTTCTTGAGAGTATTTGTATTGACCTTCTTATCTCCTCGTCTCTGCCTATTACGGGGTCTAACTTACCGCTTCTTGCAAGCTCGGTTATATCCCTGCCGTATTTTTTAAGAGCTTCGTATTTCTCTTCGGGGTTTTGGTCTGTTACTCTCGTTGAACCTCTAATGTCTATCAACGATTTGAGTATGTCGTCCTTCTTAATGCCGAATTGTGAGAACACTTGAGCTGCATCACACTTTTGGGTCATAGCAATCAGAAAATGCTCTATGCTTATATACTCATCTTCCATAAGTTTCATCTGCTCTTCGGCTCGCTTAAACACATCGTCAAGCTCTTTTGTTATATAGAATTGAGTGGAAGTCGATGATGTGGTTTCGACCTGCGGTATTTTGCTAATCAAAGAATCGGTATAGCTTGCGAAACTGTCGATGTCTATGCCTGATTTTTTCAAGATAGATATGGCTACACTCTCTTTGTCGGATATTATTGCCTTTAACAGGTGAAGCGAGCTTATCTCCTGATTTTTGTGAGACTCTGCTATAGATTTTGCACTTTGCAGAGCTTCTTGTGATTTTATTGTCAGCTTATTGATGTCCATTTTTAACCTCCTATTTTTTGATTTTAGAACCATAGAGGGCTTTATAAACCCTCCACGGCACTAACATCAATTCTTACTTTCCTTCCTTTTCTATAGGAATGTTTTGCGGTTTAGACTCCGCTTTTTTAGGCAGTGTAAGTTTTAATACGCCGTCTTTATATTTTGCTTTAATCTTGTTTGCATCAACGTTGTCGGGAAGTAAGAAACTTCTTGTGAAAGAGCCGTAGCTTCTTTCCATTCTGTAGTAGTTTTTCTCTTTCTCTTCCTTTTCAAATTTTCTCTCGCCGGAAATTGTCAGAGTGTTGTTTTCAAGGTTAACCTTCAAATCCTCCTCTTTCATTCCCGGTGCCTCAATTTCAATGACGACGGCTTCTTTATCCTCGTAAACATCAACCGCAGGAATCCATTCGCTGCCTTCTCTCATTGATGTCGGAGTAGGCAATAGTCCCTCGAATACTTTGTTTAATCTGTCCTGAAGAGTTGTTAACTCTCTAAAAGGTTCCAATCTGCTCAACATAGCAACCACCTCCGTTTTTCATTTTTTTCTCGTGACTAAATATAACCCTGATAGTAATATTGTCAAGGGTTAAAATTAAAAAATTAATTTTTTTGTTATTTCCTATTATAATAGGATTTTATACTTATAAATAAACTTGACAATATTAATATAAGGGTTATATTATGGATGTGAGACTACATTAAAGAGAGAGGTGGAGCTATGAATGACCCTTATACTGTATTGGGATTAGATAAAAACGCAACTGACGAGGAGATAAAAAAAGCATACAGGAAGCTTGCCAGAAAATATCACCCGGATTTGAACCCGAACAATAAAGAGGCTGAAAAGAAGTTTAAGGAGATTAACGAGGCATACTCGATACTTTCGGATAAGGAGAAAAAGGAGCAGTACGACAGATTCGGATTCGCCGGATTTAACAACGAACAGGGAGGCTACGGCGACTTTAACTTCAGGGATTTCGGAGGCTTTAGGGGCTCGTCTTCGGCAGAATTCGACATCGGAGATTTGTTTGAAAATCTTTTCGGAGGAACAAGGGGTGGATTTAGGAGTGCTTATGAACCAAAAGGCGCCGATGTTTACTACAATATAAATCTTGGATTCAAAGACGCCATTAAGGGGAAGGTTGTTAATCTTAATTTAAACGGAGAAGATATTAAGGTTAAGATACCGCCCGGTATTCAAAATAAAGCGAAATTGAAAGTTAAAGGTAAAGGGCAGCAAGGTCCCGGAGGCAGAGGAGATTTGTATCTTATAGTAAACATAGAGCCCAACCCTGATTTTGAGATAAAAGACGGAAAGTTATATACAACCTTTGATATTCCGCTGTCAACGGCGCTGTTTGGAGGAAAGGCTCGCATAAACACCCCGGATGGGAGCGTAATTATTAAAATACCCAAAGGAACGCAGTGCAATCAGGTGTTTAAGATAAAACAAAAGGGCATAGGAAACGACCCGCTATATGCAAGGGTTAATGTTGTGATTCCGAAAAATGTAAAAGAAGATGAAAACTTAAAAAAATTGTTAGAGGGTTAAGGTTATGAGCGTAAAAAAAGAGGGTTTTTATACCATTGGCATGGTTGCTGAGATTTTAAATATCCATCCTCACACGTTGAGAGAGTATGAGAGAGAGGGTTTGATAAAGCCAAGCAGAACGTCGGGGAATATCAGGCTTTATTCCGATAGTGATTTGGAGGATGTTAAATTTATACGAGAGATGACCCAAGGGCTTGGTGTAAATTTAGCAGGCGTTGATATAATAATGAGAATGAAAAGGCAGATAGAAGAGCTCCACGGAATAATAGAGAATCTCGAAAAAACTCTGAGAAAGAAGATAGAGGAAGAGTATCAAAGAAAAGGAAGTCTATCTGTCAAAAAACCGACAAATATAGTCAGTATAAAAATAGAAAAGGAGTAAAGCCTACTGCCCCAGTTCTTCTGAGCGCTTCGTTGCTGCTACTACGGCATCTATCAAAGCACCTCTTATTCCGTTTCTCTCCATCTCGGCAAGTCCGTATATGGTTGTTCCGCCGGGAGATGCCACCATATCCTTTAACTCAGCCGGATGTTTTTTTGTTTTAAGAACAAGCTCAGCGGCTCCTTTTACAGTTTGGGCAGCCAACTTCAACGCATCTGCTCTTTTTAGACCCACCTTAACACCGCCGTCAGCAAGTGCTTCAATTACTTCGAATATATAAGCGGGACCTGAACCTGAAAGCCCCGTCACTGCGTCCATATATTTTTCATTTTGGATTACGACGACCTCACCCACAAGACCGAGTATGGCGATAGCTGTTTCTTCGTCGTCTTTGGTTGTCCGAGGACCGCAATATACCGCTGAAACCGCTTCTTTCACCAACGCCGCAACGTTGGGCATAACCCTTATGAATCTGCCCTTTTTTAAAACGGAGCGCATAATTTCAACTTTAATACCGGCAGCTATTGAAATAATTAGCTTACTGTTGTCTATAAACGGGTATATATCCTGCAAACACTCGTATATGTCGGCAGGTTGAACTGCGAGGATGATTATATCTGAGTCTTTTGCCAATTCGGGATTGTTTTTTATTTCCACGCCAAACTTTCTTTTTGCCTCTTGTGCCGAAAATTTATCGGAAACAATAATATTCTTCGATTCCAAACCTTTTTTTAGCATACCTGAAATCAGTGCGCTCCCCATCTTTCCTGCGCCGATTACGCCAATAATTTTGTTTTTTAACATCTTTTTCCTCCAAGTGGTAATTTCACCCAAAAATTATACAATATTTTTTAAATCAATCAAGAAGAAGGATATTTTGTGTCTTTTCTTTAAAGCATTTATTAAAGATTCGAAAAAATAAACATCACGGTAACAAACCGCAGCAAATAGATTTCTTAAATTAATAGTAATTGATATTATATAATATTTTTTCTTGACTTTTGATTTTCTGTGTTGTATAGTTTTACAAGAATTAATCCTGAATAGTAACTATTCTATGGTTTCTTCGCATTTGGGATTGATTTTAAACTATTTTTGGGAGGTTTAAAGATGGAAGAAAGAAAGGCAATGCCGTTATTGGGAGATGAGTTTCCCTCACTGAAGGTGCAAACAAGTCGGGGGATTTTATCAATCCCAGAGCATTTTAAGGGGAAGTGGTTCGTTTTATTTAGTCATCCGGGCGATTTTACGCCTGTGTGTACAACCGAGTTTGTAGCTTTCCAGAAACGCTACGAAGATTTTAAAAAGCTCAACTGTGAATTGATAGGTTTGAGTGTTGACCAGGTTTTCTCTCATATAAAGTGGGTTGAATGGATTAAGGATAATTTCAACGTTGAAATTGAGTTTCCGATAATTGCGGATACCGGGCAGGTTGCGAATAAACTGGGTCTTATTCATCCGGGCAAAGGAACAAATACGGTTAGAGCCGTTTTTATAGTTGACGACAAGCATAAAATAAGAATAATATTGTATTACCCGCAAGAGCTTGGAAGGAATATAGACGAGATAGTAAGGGTTGTGAAGGCTATGCAGATATCGGATAAAAACGGTGTAGCGATACCTGCAAACTGGCCTAATAACGAGGAATTCGGGGATGATGTTATTATTCCGCCTGCAACTGACGAACAGACGGCAAGAAAACGGATAGAAAAGGCTAATCAGGGCGAGTTCAAATGTCTTGACTGGTGGCTGTGCCACAAAAAATTAAAATAGACAGGAGGTGTTTTTATGGGAACAAGAGGAATTGAAATTGTCAATATGGATGTTAACAGGGTTTTGGAACTGTTAAACAGGGCTTTTGCGGATGAGTGGCTTGCTTATTATCAATATTGGCTCGGTGCAAAAGTTGTTGCAGGTCCTATGAAAGAGGCTGCTATTGCCGAATTGATTGAACACGCCAACGACGAGTTAAGACACGCCGATATGGTGGCAAACAGAATCATACAGCTTGGCGGTGAGCCTGTTATGTCTCCCAAGATGTGGTTTGATTTTACCAACTGCGGTTATGACCAACCGAGCGATTATTTCGTTAAAAAAATCCTGGAGCAGAACATAAAGGGAGAACAGTGCGCCATCAACGTTTATAACGATATCATAAAAGAGGTTTCTCAAAAAGACCACGTAACCTACAATCTCGCTTTGCAGATACTTGAAGATGAGGTCGAACACGAAGAGGACTTGCAATCGTTGTTGGAGGATATTTCGGTAATGTTGAATAAATAAGGCAGCTTTATACAGTTAACCGCCCGTTGTCTTGAAAAAAGGCGACGGGCTTTTTTATTGTTGATTTTTTAAGTTTTAAATGCAAAAATTACTATTGAGAAAATGTAGGGTATAAAATTTTTATTGAGTTTGATATCGTTTTTGGAAGGTATTTATGAACATTGCTGTTATTGATATAGGAAGCAATTCTGTTAGAATGCAGATATCTAAAGTACGAGACGGTATGTACGATGTTGTTGAAGAATATAAAAGAATGCTGAGATTGGGAGACGATGTATTTTCCGAGGGAACAATCAAGGAAACCACAATGGAAGAACTTATCGTAACACTCAACGAGATGAAGGAGCTTTATCTCTCAAAATCGGTGAACACCGTTAGGGCGATAGCCACCGCTTCTTTCAGGGAGGCTTCAAATGCCGGGTATGTTGTTGGCAAAATAAAACACTCAACCGGTATTCTAATAGAAATTATTGACGGTCAAAGCGAAGCCTATCTCGGTTTTTTGGGCGTCAGTGCCAATTTTGAGCTGAAAAACTCAAGGGTTTTAATAACAGATATAGGCGGCGGCAGCGCCGAGTTTATGGTAGTTGACAATGAAAAACCTATTTTTTCAAAATCAACGCCTTATGGCTGCAATAAACTTTTGCACAGGTATTTTAAAAGCGACCCTGTTAGAGAATCCGAAGTGATCAAATTTAAAGAAGATATGGATAAAGAGCTTTCCGCTTTGCCTATAGATGACAAAATAGAGCATATAATTTGCCTTGGGGGAACATTGAATAATATATCCTATATCTCAAGCAAGGGCAGCAGCGAAAGGGTAAAGTATGTTGACAGAAAGTTTTTAAAAGGATTTTTGAGAGGAATTATCGGCAAGAGCATAGAAGAGAGAAAAAAGATTAGGTATCTTGAGCCAAAAAGAGCCGATATAGTACTACCTGCGGCTCTGTTAATAGACAAAATCTTGTATAAAGCTCAAAAAAGCGGATTTTATACTCTAAGCGGAGGGCTAAGAAGCGGTTTGACAATTGACACAATAAACAAATCGGGTATTGTTTTGGATTTTCAAAAAAAGCACCATAGTTTGAGACTGGCAAGAATAATCCAAATTGGTAAAAAGTTTAACTTTGAGAGAATCCACGCAATGCAGGTTAAAAAACTGGCTTTGTCGATATTCGATAAGACAAGAATATTGCACAAACTCCAAGACAGAGAGAGAAACATACTGGAGGCAGCGGCGATTTTGCACGACTGCGGAAACTATATATCTTATTCCAAACACCACAAACACAGCTACTACCTGATAAAGAATTCCGATTTTATAGGGTATTCTTCCAAAGATGTGGAGTTAATTGCCAATGTAGCGAGATACCACAGAAAAAGCCCGCCAAAAAAAACACACGAAAACTTTAATGCTCTAAGCGATGAAGAAAAATTTATTGTAAAAGCTCTTTCTGCAATTTTGAGAATTGCAGATGCGGTTGACAGGACCCATGATGCAAGGGTTTCTTGCGTTGATGTTAGAATTGAAAACCGGATTGTCTATTTTCAATTTAGGTCTAAAAAGGAGCTGCTGTTGGAGATTAACGCATTTGACAGTAAAAAGAATCTGTTTGAAGATGTCTTTAATGTAAAGGCTGTGGCAAGATGAAAAACGGTCTTTTTGCTGTGATAAACATAGGAACCAGTGCTTTCAGACTGGAGATAGGCTCTTTTTTAGACGGCAAATACAGGCAAATAGAGTACCTGGTTAAATCGTTGTCTTTAGGAAAAGATACCTTCTCTAACGGTTTTATATCCTCTGCAAGCATCCATGAGGCGTATGATATTTTAAAAAAATTCCAAGAAAAAATGAATGAATATAAGATTGGGAAGAAATTTGAAGTTATTGCTACAAGTGGTGTTAGGGAGGCAAAAAACAGGGATTTCTTCTTGGACTTTATGGATAAAAAACTCGGAATGAAAATTAGGGTTTTAACTCCGTATGAAGAGCTCTATATCAGATATATAGGCATTAAAAATGAGTTTGAAAGGTTTAACATTCTGGAAAAAGGCGGGGTTACTTTGGTTAATGTTTCAAGCGGTAATGTTTCCATAGCCGTAGTAAAAAACAAGACAATACTCTATGCCGATTCACTTCATTTCGGAAGCCTGCGATTAAATGAAATATTTAAGGAACTGGATGAAAAAAATAAGGTTTATGCATATAACAGATACATTGAGGGTATGATTTCAGGAGTCGAGTATGTTATCTCCTCATTTAAGATTAAAAATGTGGTGTTTTCGGGAAGTTCCATTAATATATTAAGAGAAATTTTCTCACCTTCAAATAACTATCTTGCTCAAAAAGATATAGAGTTTCTTTTTAATGAAATTAAAAAAGAGAGTATTGACTTTATAAGAGATAGATTTGCTATAAGGCATAACGAAGCGGAAGTATTAAAACCTATGGTTTGTGTATATTTGAATGTTTTGAGACTTTTTGAAAACGACCTGTTTTATTTTAGTAAGACAACATTTCCAAGAAAGCTTTTAATGTACTACTCAAAAAGTTACAAACAAAAAAACCTCAAGGAATACTTAGAAAAAACAGTATTGAATATAGGAGAAAAGTATAATTTCGATAAAAGACATGCCTTGTATGTCAGGGACAGTGCTTTAAATTTGTTTGATATGCTTCAAAACCACCACTTGCTTGATAAAAAACACAAACAACTGCTTGAGATAGCTGCTCTTTTGCACGATGTGGGCTATTTTGTCAATGAGGAAAACCATGAAGAGCATTCGTACTACATAATAAACTCTCTTCACCTTCCTCAAATAGAAGAAAAGGACAGTAGAATAATAGCTCTTATTGCCCTATTGCATAAGGAGAAGGAGAGAGATGTGTATCTAAGGCTATACAACTATTTAAGCCAAGAGGATATATTTATGCTTAAAAAGCTCGTTTCTTTGCTTAGAATTGCTGATGCCTTAGATGCAAGCCATAAGCAATTAATTAAAGGGTTCAGCGTAAAGTTTGATAAAAACAGTATAAAAATCAAATTAAGCAGTAATAACTTTATCTTTTTTGAGTTGGTTTCTTTAAAGAAGAAGGCAAGACTGTTTGAAGAGCTTTTCGGAATAAAAATAGAAGCGGAGCAAGAGATTGAGTGATAAATTTCTTTTTATAAACAGAGAACTCAGTTGGCTTGATTTTAACGAGCGTGTTTTGGAATTGTCAAAAGAGAGGCGCTTTCCGTTGATGGAGCGTTTAAAGTTTATATCGATATTTTCCAATAATCTTGATGAATTTTTTATGATAAGGGTGGCTGGCGTCATAGACCAGATAGAGCTTGGATACGACAAAAAGGATAGGGCGGGGTTAACTCCTAAGGAGGTCTTACATTATATAAGAAAGAAGGTGGAAAGACTCTTAAAAAAGCAAGGAAAATACTTTTTTTTAATAAAAGCTCAATTGAAGAAACACTCCGTATTTATTGAAGATAAATTTAGCGAGTGTGTTTCTGAGTTCTGCGAGCTTGTGTTTGAGCAGACGATTTTGCCTGCGATTTCTCCGGTAACATTGAGCGCATCCAATCCGTTTCCGTTTATCTATAACAAAAGAAGCGCCTTTATAGTTGAGATGGAAAAGGAAGGAAAAGAGTATGTATCCGTTGTAATCATTCCTGATAAATTAAAGAAAATTTATGTCAAGGATATAGGCGATAAACGTTATGTTTTTACGCTTGAGCATATAGTTGCAAATAAACTTAACGAGTTGTTTAAAAACTACAAAATTAAGGATTACTACATAATCAGGGTAACAAGAGATGCCGATTTAACAATAGAAGAGGAGGGTTCTGAAGATTTATTGCTTTTGGTGGAGCAGGAGCTTGACAAAAGAAGGAAAGGACAAATCGTAAGGGTTGAAATAAATAAAAAGCCGTCTAAAAAAATAGAAAAATTGCTTATGGACAACCTGAAAATTGAGAAAAAATATATATACGAAACATTTGATTTTATAGATTTGACCTCTTTTTTTGATTTTAAAGTTGAAAACAAGAATTTGTATTTTAAACCTTTTAAAAGTTACTACCCTAATAGAGTAAAACCGGACTCCTCAATATTTGATTATATAAAGAACAACGATATTTTACTGTATAGACCGTATAACGACTTCTCTTTTATCTCCAAATTAGTTGAAACAGCAGCCAACGATGAAATGACATTATCCATAAAGATGACAATATATAGGGTGAACAAAGACTCAAGTATTGTGAAAAACCTTATAAAAGCCGCTGAAAACGGCAAATCGGTTTGCGTGGTTATAGAACTTAAAGCCCGTTTTGACGAACAGATGAATGTTGAGTGGGCTAAGGAGCTTGAAAATGCGGGGTGCATAGTTACATACGGTATTCCAGGTTTGAAAGTGCACACCAAAAATATATTGATAACAAGAAATGAAAACGGTAGGATTGTGGAGTATAGCCATATTGCAACCGGCAATTATAATGAAGAAACGGCAAAAATATATACCGATTTGGATTATATAACCGCAAAAGAAGATATAGGGATAGATAACGCAAACATATTTAACTATCTGATGGGATACACCGACTATGAAAAATGGAGGAAGATAGCGCTGGCGCCTAACTATTTAAGGAAAAAGCTGATTAAACTTATAGATAATGAGATAATAACGGCTAAAACCAGTGCAAAAGGGCATATAATAATTAAGGTCAATTCTCTAATAGACGAAAAACTTATTGAGAAGCTGTATGAAGCCTCGCAAGCAGGAGTCAAGGTGGATTTGATAGTCAGGGGTGTTTGCGGTCTAAAAACCGATATAAAGGGAGTAAGCGAAAATATCAGGGTTGTCAGTATTGTGGGACGATTTTTGGAACACCCTCGTGTATTCTATTTTTATGATAACGGTAATGAGAGGGTATTTATATCGTCTGCCGATTTTATGGAAAGGAATATGGATAGACGCGTGGAGAGTATGATTGAGATAGATGAGCCTGTTTTAAAGAGGAGGCTGTTTAAGTTGTTAAAGCTGCATTTTAATGATAATGTAAATGCTTGGCAGCTTAATGGTGATAAATATAAAAAAATTAAAGCAGCAGGTTTAAGGAGGGTTGATTCTCAAGCTTACTATTTAGAAAAAAAGTTTTAATGTTTGAGCAGCGATAAAGCCATCAAAAGTTGACAAATAGTAAGCTTTAATTTAGAATTCTTCAACCTGGAGGTGCAGTTGAAAAAGGCGGTTATTATCTTTTTATTGTTATCTTTATATGGCTGCAGCACATTTGGCGGTCATAGTAAGGAGTATAACGCTTTAAAGGTACGTATTGATACGCTTGAAAATCAAATTCAGACCAATAGCGTCAATATAAAAAACAACTCCTTAAGAATAGGTGATGTAGAAAGAAAGCTGCTTCAAATTAAGGAGAGATTGAAAAAAGAGAGACAGCAGGATAATTTTTCTGACAAAATACCTCCTGTTTCCGCTATTTTAGGCGGTAGCGACAATAATAGCGTTGTTAAGGCTTATAATAATAAAACAAAGATTGAAAAGAAAGATGTGATAATTGTAAAGGCACATAAGATAAAAACAAAAAAACGAAGGGTTATTTCTGTGAAGGATGCTCCAAAAGATAATAGTACTGCTGTGATGACAAATATAAGTTATGTAGAGTATTACAATAAAGCTCTTAGTGCCTATCGCAAGAAAAATTTTGAGATGGCTTTGAATATGTTTCAAAATTTTATAAAGAACTATAAAGATAATGATTTGGATGACAATGCTCTATTTTGGCTTGCACACTGCTACCTACATATGGGTCAAACAAACAAAGCCGCTGAGACCTTAAAGAGTTTGTTAAAGAAGTATCCTTTCGGCTCTGTCATAACCGGAGGCAAGACAGATGCCGCCTTGTACGATTTAGTTAAGCTATATTCATACGATAAAAAAAAGGCTGAGTATTATAAAGATATCTTATTAAAGAGATTTCCGACAAGCAGATACGCAAGAATAGTTGAAAAAATAAAAGGAGGATGAAATGAGAAAGATTGTTTTATTTAGTTTAATAGCTATTTTTATAACTTTTAGTGCAAATGCTTCCAATAAGCTGCACGTTGTCCAGCCGGGAGATACTCTTTGGGATTTATCCAAAGCCCACTATAAAGACCCTTTTTTGTGGGGGAAAATATGGATGAACAACACCTACCTAAACGACCCCAATTTGATATTTCCGGGTGAGGTTATAGAATATACAAAATACGGCATAACAATATATAAAAAAGCAAAAAGCAAGAAAAAAACCCACAATGCACCTCAGTTGGCTAAATATGATAACTTTATTTTCTACAACGGTTATAAATATTATTCGGACTGCGGTGGCGGTTTTTGCATGTGGCACAAGAACGATTTGTCAATCGGTAAACTGAGATATGACAGGTATAACACCTTAGAGGCAAAACAGGGTGAAACGATTTTTGTCTATGCAAAGAAAAATTATAACGTTAAAAAGTTCTATGTTTATAGAAAGGTGAAGGACTACTCCAACCTAAATATAAAATCCGTAAGTGTTTATGTTCCCATAGGAGAGCTTAAGGTTATATCAAGAGTAAAGCCTAAGGTATTTAAGTGTGTTGTTAATAAAGCCTATGCTGAAATAAGCTCTAAGGATATGGTAAATCTAATCTATCCGTACAAAGAGATTAAAAAGAGTGCAAAATTTGTTAAACTTGGTAACGTCCCGGTTAATTTAATATCTATATACGATTTCAGTTTAACACCCCACATAGGTTATTACATTTTCTTTAAAGTTAAGAATAAGCACAATATAGATTTAGATATAGTCGGAAAGAAGGTCTATCTCGATAGAGTTGATTCGAATTTACCCGTAAATACCGCCGTTGGAGAGGGTGTTGTTGTAAGCCAATATAAAAATTATCTGTCCGTATTTTTTGACACCTACAACAGCGGCTTGAAAGAGATTCCCGATGAGACACAAAATTATGTTTTGAGGTAACTTTATGCTTAAAATTTTTGATACTGCAAAAAGGGATATTGTTGAATTTAAACCCCTATCAAAAAACAAGGTGGGAATGTATGTTTGCGGGGTTACCGTTTATGACAACTGTCACATAGGACACGCAAGAAGTGCCGTTAACTTTGATATTATCTTCAGATATCTTCAGTATAAGGGTTATGATGTGATATTTGTCAAAAACTTCACCGATGTTGATGACAAAATCATAAAAAAGGCAAATGAAGAAAATGTTTCTTGCGAAGAAATTTCAACAAAATACATCGAAGAGTACTACAAAGATATGGATGCCATAGGAATAAAAAGACCTGTGTATGAACCCAAAGCAACTCAACATATCAAGGAGATAATAGAACTGGTTAAAACCCTGATAGACAAAGGATATGCATATGAGATTGAAGGAGATGTTTACTATAGAGTTGAAAAATTTAAGGATTACGGCAAGCTCTCTCATAAAAATATTGATGAGTTAAAAAGCGGCGCTCGAATTGATATTAACGACAAAAAAGAGAATCCTCTGGACTTTGCATTATGGAAAAAATCAAAAGAGGGAGAGCCGTTTTGGGAATCTCCTTGGGGATTGGGAAGACCCGGTTGGCATATCGAGTGCTCGGCTATGAGTATGAAGTATCTCGGCGAGACGTTTGATATTCACGGAGGCGGTGAGGACTTAATATTCCCACACCACGAAAATGAGATAGCCCAAAGCGAAGCGGCAAGCGGAAAAGAGTTTGTTAAATATTGGATGCACAACGCCTTTGTAAAAATAAACAAAGAGAAGATGAGCAAGTCTTTGGGCAATTTTTTTACCATTAAAGACATCTTGAAGCAGTTTAAGGGTGAAACTCTCAGATATTTTCTGCTGTTAACCCACTACAGGAGCCCGATAGATTTTTCGTTCGACGGTTTAAACAGCGCCAAAGAGGCTCTAAACAGGTATTATAACTTTATCAAACGCTTAGAAGAGACAGAATTTTCTGATGAAAAAGAATTGGATTTAGGGGCAATTAAAGATGATTTGGACAATTTGATTAGCAGGTTTGAAGAGGCGATGGACGACGATTTTAACACCCCGAAAGCCATAGGAGAGGTATTCAAGGTATTGAAAAGTCTGAATGTGTATCTCGATGAGTGTGAAAGAAAACAGATTAAACCATCTTTATATGTAAAGGATAAATTTTTGTCTTCTATGGGTAAGATTTCCGATGTTTTGGGAGTTTTTAAAACAACATCCAAAGATTGGTTTTTTAAAGACGGAATCGATGTAAATTACATTGAGCAAAAAATAGAAGAAAGAAACAGGGCAAGAAAAGAGAGGGACTTTAAAAAAGCCGATGCCATAAGAGACGAACTTTTAAAGATGGGTGTTATACTTGAAGACACAGCAGGAACAACCAAATGGAAAATAAAGAGTTAGTCTCTGTCGAGCCATCGGATGCTTTAACATCCTATTTGAAAGAGATATCCGACATCCCGGTATTGTCAGTTGAAGAAGAAAGGCAGCTTGGTATAAAGATAAAAAAGGGTGATAAGGAAGCTTTAAAAAAACTGATTAAGCATAACCTGAGATTTGTTGTTAGTATTGCAAAAAAATATAAGAATTTCGGAGTGCCTTTTTTGGATTTGATTAACGAAGGAAATTTGGGATTAATCAGGGCTGCTAAAAAATTTGACCCTGACAAAGACATAAAATTCATATCGTATGCCTCTTGGTGGGTAAAACAGTCCATTATAAAGTTTTTAACCGAACAGAGTACTCCAATCAAAATCCCAATAAAGGCAAAAAGCAGAAACAGAAAAATAGACGAAATAAAAAAGTCACTTAAAGCAGAACATAACCAAGACCCCAATCAAGAAGAAATTATGGAAGTAAGCGGATTAAGTGAAAAAGAGCTTAAAAACGCCGAATTTGCCAAACTGTCTTTTGACTCTTTAGATCAATTTGTCGGAGATGACAGAGATGCGACACTTCTTGATTTTATCAGTGAGTCTGATGATTCGTTGGAAGATAGGCAAATACAAGAATCCTTGATAGAGGATATAAATACCTATCTTGAATCTTTGCCTGCAAGAGAACAAGATATAATAAGACTAAGATACGGTTTGTATGACGGAAAGCCGCATACTCTAAGAGAAATAGGTGAAAAATACAACATCAGCAAAGAGAGGGTAAGGCAGTTGGAGGCAAATATAATGTCAAAGCTAAGAAGAAAATTTAAAAATTATAAATAAGATATATGAACCCATATGAAGTCTTGGGCGTTAAAGAATATGATTCCATAGAGGAAATTGCAAGGGTTTTTCGTAATCTCGCTAAGAAATACCACCCCGATATGTCTTTGGATGAGGCAGAAAGAAAGATAAGACAAGAAAAATTTATGGCTGTTACGGAAGCCTATAATGAGATAAAAAGATTAAAACAGGGCAAGGCAGGCAGTACAAAAGTTGTTGAAAAAGGAAGCGACGATTATAATTATGTCATAATAAACAAGGCTAAGAGTATGATAGCAAGAAAAGACTACAATGCAGCCATTAAGATTTTACGAGGCATTGAGGGTAAGGCTTATTTTGATGCTATGATGCTTTTGGGAGAAGCGTATTTTAGAAAAAAACGTTACCATGAGGCTTTGAAACACTTTAAAATAGTTTCCGATAACAGATCCTGGGATATGAAAGCCAAATTTAAAATGGCTAATATTTATGAAGAGATTGGTTTAAAAAATACGGCAAAAAAGATTTACGAAGAGATTCTTTCTATGGATAGCTCAAATCAGGGGGCATTGGACAGGCTCTCAAAACTTAATAAAAAGAGCGTCTTTTCCATAGGTGATTTATTTAAAAAAGGTTGAGTATTGAAATTTAATATTACATCCTTCAAAGAAATTTTAAAAACCATAGTGACACTTGACGATACGCCTCATAGATTAGCTCTTTCTTTTGCTGTCGGTGTTTATGTTTCGGTTTCACCATTTCTTGGCATTCATACGGTTTTAATTATAGTTATCTCTTTTATATTCGGATTGAATAAAGTCTCGGCACTTGCAGGTTCTTGGGCGAATCTTCCCTGGACAATACCTTTTGTTTACTATTCCGAATACAGAATTGGTGAGTTTTTTTTAAATAAGAATCTTCATTTTGCCATCAAACCCTTTACTATGGAGCACTATCTAAAAAGCGGGCGGGATGTTTTTCTATCCATTTTTATCGGTAGTGTTGTTGAAGGGGTATTTTTTGGTATTATCTCATATTTTTTGCTAAAGTATCTGATAACTGTCTATCGAAGGAGGAAGAATGTTTCCGCTCAAAGATGATGTTCCGTCTTACAGTCAGCCGATTGTTAATATTTCTTTAATTATTGTCAATGTACTTGTGTTTATATACGAATTGAACGTGCCGGATTTTAGGGCTTTTATATACAACAACGCCTTTATTCCTGCAATGCTTTTTAAATATCACGATATTTTTCACTCAATAGTCAGAATATTTTTTTCTATGTTCCTGCACGGAGGTTTTTTGCACATTCTCGGGAATATGTGGTTTTTGTGGATTTTCGGTGATAATGTCGAGGATGAACTCGGTCACACTAACTACCTTCTTTTCTATCTTGCCGGAGGATTCGTAGCCGCTTTTGTTCAGGGAATTGCAGCACCTTTTTCGACAATTCCTATGATAGGAGCAAGCGGTGCAATATCTGCGGTTGTGGGTGCATACTTCGTACTGTTTCCTCACGCAAAGATACTTTCACTGGTTCCCATATTTATTTTTATTACATTTTTGTGGATTCCTGCCTGGTTATTCATAGTTTTTTGGTTTTTTATACAATATTTCAACGGCATTTTCTCAATTTCATCCCACTATATGGGAGGTGTTGCATGGTTTGCACATATAGGCGGATTTATATTCGGTTTCCTAATGATTAAACTCACAAAAAGCAAGCAGCGATTGAATAGAATATGAGATGCCTTTTTATTTCTGATTCACACTATCCCAAAAATGATGCTATTATAGATTTTTTGTTAGAATACTATAATGAGTTTGACAGTATATTCATTCTCGGCGATTTATTCGAATTTTACTACGGATATAGAGGTTTTTTTTACTCACACCATCTCAAACTTATTAATATTTTGAATATCATCTCAAGGAAAAAGAAGATTTTTATATTTGAGGGAAATCATGAGTATAACCTCGAAGCTATTAAAGAATTTCTCAATGTAGAGGTGATAAAAAAAGAGATGATTATAAAAATTGACGGTTTAACCGTTCATCTTGAGCACGGTGATACGATAGACAAAAAAGATGTTGGCTACAGAATGTTTAGGGCAGCTTTGAAAAATAGATTGACGCTCAAGTTAATAGATAAAATCAGCCCTCGTTTTTTGTTTTTTTTATCACAAAAAGCATCTCAGTTTAGCAAAAAGCGACTGCATTCCAAAAAATACAGAGGAACAAACAAAGCTCTTGAAAGATTTGCAGAAGATAGATTAAAAAACGGAATTGATGTTGTAATTCTTGCCCATACACATTATCCTGCTATTAAAAAAACGGAAAACGGTTTATACATAAACAGCGGTGATTTCTTTAAGTATTTGAGCTATGTTGTGTATGACTCAAAAAGCGGTTTTTCTCTTGAATTTTTTAGGAGGGCGAGTGATGGATAAGGAGAACATTCGTAACAGAATAGAGAATTTAAGGAAGCAGATAAATTACCATAACTACAGATATTATGTGCTGGATGACCCGGTAATATCAGATAAAGAGTATGATTTAATGTTGAAAGAGCTTATTGAGCTTGAAAAAAAACACCTGGAATTTTTTGATGAAAACTCGCCGACTGTAAGAGTGGGTGGAGATATCTTGAATAAATTTCAGAAGGTTGAGCATAAAATACCTATGATGTCTCTGGATGACGGATTTGATGAGAATGATATAAGGGAGTTTGATAGAAAGGTTAAACGATTTTTAAAGATGCCCGAAGATGCGGATATTGAATATTTTGTAGAGCCCAAGTTTGACGGTCTTTCAATATGTCTTATCTACGAAGATTCCAAACTCACAAACGCATCAACAAGGGGAGACGGATATATTGGCGAAGATGTTACACAAAATATAAGAACAGTAAAAAGCATACCGCTTGAGTTAGAAGGTTTTGAAAAAATAGAATATCTTGATGTCCAGGGGGAGGTGCTGCTAACAAAAGAAGAATTCGAGAGGATAAATAACGAGCGTTTAAAAGAGAATAAACCGCTTTTTGCAAATCCCCGAAACGCAGCTGCGGGTTCTTTAAGACAGCTTGACCCTAAAGAAACTGCAAAAAGAAATTTGATAATGTTTGCTTACTATTTAAGGGAAATAAGGGGATTGGACAGTGAAATCAAATATCAACATCAGGCGATTGAATTATTGAAAAAAATGAGATTTAAGGTATCGGGTTTGAACAGGCTTTGCAAGAATATTTCAGAGGCGATAGAGCATAAAAATCGTTTGGGAGAGATAAGAAACAGTTTACCTTATGAACTTGATGGTGTTGTTATCAAGGTCAATAGTTTTGAGATGCAAAACAAACTCGGAAGCACAACTAAATCTCCGAGATGGGCAATAGCTTTTAAGTTTCCGGCTCAACAGGAGACAACAAAGATTTTGGATATACAGGTTAATGTCGGCAGAACGGGAATTCTTACTCCTGTTGCAATCTTAAAACCGGTTAATATCGGTGGTGCTACGGTTTCAAGGGCTTCTTTGCATACTATGGATGAGATAGAAAAAAAAGATATTATGATAGGCGATTATGTTTTCGTGCAGAGGGCAGGTGATGTTATACCTGAGGTTGTAAAACCCATTAAGGATTTAAGAGACGGCACGCAAAGAAAATTCAAAATGCCCTCTGCCTGTCCGGTTTGCGGTTCAAATGTGGCTAAAGACGGCGCTTATTACATATGCACCAATATAAATTGCCCAAAAGTTTTAAAAGAGTCTGTCAAACATTTTGTTTCCAGAAAGGCTATGAATATTGATGGATTTGGTGATAAAATAGTTGAACAGCTTGTTGATAAGGGTATAGTTAAAGATGTCAGCGATATTTATAAATTAAACAAAGAAACTCTGGCAAGCCTTGACAGGGTAGGTGAAAAACTTGCGGAGAATTTGACAGGCGCAATTCAAAAATCCAAAGGCACAACATTTGCTAAGTTTATTTATGCACTGGGAATAAAACACGTAGGTGAGTTTGTAGCTAAAATTCTTGCAAAGAGGTTTGGTAATTTGGATGCCCTAAAAAGAGCCAAGAAAGAGGAGCTAATATCCATAGACGGTATAGGAGACGAAATTGCCGATAGCATTATCTCTTTTTTTAGTGAGCAAAAAAATATTGAAACGATAGAACGGCTTTTTGGATACGGAGTTCACTTTACAGATGAAAAAGAAGATAGTGAAAATAGTTTAATTAAAAATAAAAGTTTTGTTTTTACCGGAAGTCTTTCAAAAGAAAGGGAGTACTACAAATCTTTGATTGAGCAAAAAGGCGGGATTGTAAGAAGCAGTGTGAGTAAAAAACTCGATTTTTTGGTTGCAGGTGAGAATCCCGGTTCAAAACTTAATAAAGCGGAACAGTTGGGTATTGCTGTAATAGATGAAAAAGAACTGCTAGATATGTTGGGGTTAAACTATGAAGGATAACGTTACCATTGACCCGAAGTGGATAGCTTCTTTGTATGCTCTGTCTGCAACAGCCGTATGTATCCTCGTTTTTACATACAGCAGCATCGATTTTCTAACGGCGTTTTTAAAGACCTTTTTTACTGCGGTTTCTTTCTATTTTATAGGTATTATAACGTCGGCTTTGATAAATTTTGCTATTATCAATTTTACGGATACAGGCGGTGCGGGTAACGAGCAGGCTTCAGAATCCAAGAGTGAATAATTTAGTCCATACAAAGTTTAAATTATGAAAATCGATAGGGATGAAATAGTAGAAGCATACTATCCGACAATCAGAAGAATGGTCAAAAAGCTTGTGGTTAAACTTCCCGAAGGCTTTGATGAGGAGGATTTTGTGCAAGTTGGGATGGTAGGGCTTTTAAAAGCCATTGATAATTGGGATACAACAAGAAGCATCGGCGAGTTCAAGTCCTATGCCAACACAAAGATTAGAGGGGCTATTCTTGATAAGATAAGAAGTGCCGACAAGGTCTCAAGATATGCAAGAGACAAGTTAAAGAGGGTTTCAAGGTCATACAGGTCGTTTATGGATAACGGGGTTTTTAATCCAACCGATGAAGAGCTGGCACAAGCCGCAAACTTGGATATCGAAGAATTTAATAAGCTGATGAGCGATAGCTCGAATCATACGATATTAAGCCTCGACGAAGCTATCAGTGATAGTGATATGCTTGTCATAGAGTCAATAGAAAGTAAGGATTCCGAAAATCCTCTTGAGGTTGTCGAAAAGCAGGAAAAAGAAGAACTTATAAAGGAGGGATTAAAGAAATTAACGGATATCGAGTTGACGGTTTTGAGTTTGTACTATTACGAAGACTTAAATATGAAAGAGATAGCTTCTGTTATAGATAAAACAGAATCGAGGGTTTCTCAAATAAAAACAAAGGCTTTGATTAAGTTAAGAGAGTTTGTCAAAGTGGGTGCGTAATGATAGATGATTTATTACTTGAGGGTGTAGATATAGTATCAAAAATATTGCTGGTTAATGCCAAAACGGCACCGAAAAGCATAGGTAGAGATGATATTGTCATAGATATAGTCGATAATATTAACGATAAAAAACCTATTTTGGAAAAAGCCAAAGAAATAGCAAAAAGAAGCGGATTTGGTTTTTATGAAAGAGATGCCGTTAACTGCGAAGAGATAAGTCACATAATTTTGATAGGGTATAAGTTGTTTTACCACAGGTTTGATTGCGGTTTTTGCGGTTTTCCCACCTGTGATGATTGTGAGAAAAAGGGAGGGGTTTGCGCAATAAGTGTAACAGATTCGGGAATTGCCATAGGCAGTCTCGTTAAGCTATCCTCTATATTCGGAGTGGATAACAGGGTGATGCTTTCAATAGGACAGGCTGCAAAAGAATCCGGTTTTTTCAAAGAAAAGGTTGGCGGAGCTTTCGGCATTCCGCTTTCGGCAACCACCAAGAACCCGTTCTTTGATAGGAAAAAATAGAAGCTATTTTACGGCTTTTTGAACCTTGCCTGACCTTAGGCAAGAGGTACATACATTTATTCTTTTAACTTTTCCGTCAACAACGGCTTTGACTTTCTGAATATTCGGAAGCCATTTCTTTTTAGTTTTTATGTGTGAGTGGCTTACCTTATATCCCGTTTGCAGCCTTTTTCCGCATATTTCACATCTTCTTGCCATTTAACACCACCTCCAAAAGTTTAACCAGTGACTTATATCAAAATTATTCGTTTTCCTCAAGAGAAATTTGTTCATTTTTAAATGTATCTATCCCTAAAAAATCATAAAAAATGCACTTTTGAGCTATACCTGTTGCGAGGAGTATGCACCCGCTTACTTTTATAAGCCTGTTTTTCGTTACACATCCAAGACCCATAAGTGCAGCTCCACCCAAAATTCTTAATTTTCTGTCGTTACCGCCTATATTTTTTTGCATCAAATCTATCATTACTTTTTCTCCTTTTTAGTGTATAAGTTTAAAAAATCGGTTAAATCTTATTTTAAAAGGGTTCCACTCCCAGGAGCCGTAAATTATAAAAGCTTTCCCGGTTAAGTTTTTCTGAGGGACAAATCCCCAGTAACGAGAGTCGTAGGAATTATCCCTGTTATCGCCCATCATAAAGTATGAGTGAGGAGGCACCTTGACAGGTCCCCAATTATCCCTTGAACCAAACAGGGTTTCCGCCAGCGCATAATTTGTTTTTCTCGGATATATGTGCGGGTCTTTGTGTATGACGTAGGGCTCGTTTACCCTTTTGCCGTTTCTGTATAAAACCTTGTTTTTCATATATAAGACATCACCGGGCAAACCGATACATCTTTTTATGTAGTATATGCTTGGCCTTGGTGGATACCTGAATACTATGACATCTCCGTGTTTAGGTTTGCTTACCGGTATTATTATATTTCCGGTAAATGGCATTCTGACACCGTATATAAATCTGTTTACCAGAATATGGTCTCCGATTAACAATGTATTTTCCATAGATGAGGACGGAATTTTGAAAGCCTCTACTATAAATGCTCTTATAAAAAGAGCTATGACCAAGGCGATGGCTATGGACTTTATCCAATCGTACAACTTATCCTTTTTGCTCAAGACAACCCCCTTAAAAATTCAATTCTTTATCTCAACCAGCTTAATGAACGCCTCTTTCGATATTTCCACACTGCCGAGCTGTTTCATTTTTTTCTTCCCCTTCTTTTGCTTTTCAAGAAGCTTTCTTTTTCTTGTTATATCACCCCCGTAACATTTTGCAAGCACATCTTTCCTTAGAGGACTAATCTGTTCTTTTGCAATTATTTTTCCTCCTATTTTAGCTTGAAGTCTTATCTCAAAAAGCTGTTTAGGTATAAATTGTTTAAGGTTCTTTAAAACCTCTCTTGCCGTTCTGTATGCTTTATCTTTTGGAACAATCATAGAAAACGAGTCTATCTCTTTGGAGTTTACCAAAATAATCAACTTTGTTAATTCGGATTTTTCAAAATCTCTAAAGTTATAATCAAAAGAGGCATAGCCCCTTGAGAGTGATTTTAGTTTATCGTAAAAATCGGTTATTATCTCTACCAGAGGTATTGAATATTTGATTAACACCCTGTCTTGAGAAATATAGGATAAATCCTGCTGCTTTCCGCGTTTTTCCTGAAGCAGTTTCAGTATATTGCCCACATATTCAGCAGGCGTTATGATTTCTATATCGACAAAAGGCTCGTATATCGCAGCTATTTTTTGAGGAGGCGGAAGTTTTGACGGATTGGAAAGCTCTATTATTTCTCCGTTAGTTTGTTCCACCTTATACAAAACGCTCGGATTTGTTATGATGACATCGAGCCCGAACTCTTCTTCCAATCTTTCCTTTGTTATGTTCATACTCAAAACACCCAAAAAACCGCACCTGAAGCCAAAACCCAACGAGTCCGATTTTTCTTTCTCAACGGTCAATGAGGCATCGTTTAATTGAAGTTTTTCCAAAGCCTCTGCCAAATCTTCATAGTTTTCCGGCTCTGTCGGATAGATGCCTGCAAAAACAAACGGCTTGGGCTTTGCAAAACCCTCAAAAGGCTTATTTGTAGGGTGATCAGCCAATGTTAAAGTGTCTCCCACCATAGCATCCTGGATATTTTTTATATTGGCAACCACATATCCGACAGAACCGTTTGTTAATAAATCAACCTTTTTAACCTTAGGTGTAAATATACCGAGCTCTTCAGCCTCATAGGTCTTTTTCGTAGAATACATCATAATTTTATCGTTTTGTTTAAGCTGTCCGTCAAAAACCCTCACTATAAATATAACACCTCTGTAGTTATCATACCAGGAATCAACAACAAGTGCCCTTAAAGGTTTGTCGATATTGCCTTTCGGCGGAGGAATTTTTTCTATTATCGAATAGAGCACTTTGTCTATGTTTATATTGTTTTTTGCCGATATTTCTATGGCGTCTGAGGCATCTATACCAAGCCCGTCCTCTATTTCTTGTTTTGTTTTTTCTATATCGGCACTCGGTAAATCTATTTTGTTAATAACGGGTATTATCTCAAGGTCGTTGTCTATTGCTAAATATGCATTTGCTATGGTTTGAGCCTCTACGCCCTGTGTAGCGTCCACAACAAGTAAACAACCCTCACAGGCTTTGAGGCTTTTTGAAACTTCGTAGCCAAAATCGACATGCCCCGGCGTGTCTATCATATTTAGGTAGTATTTTTCTGAATTGTAGGTATATTCAAGTCTTGCCGTTTGGGCTTTAATCGTTATACCGTGTTTCCTTTCTACCTCCAACGAATCAAGCACCTGTTCTTTCATCTCTCTAACGCTCAGACCTCCGGTGTTTTCAATCAATCTGTCGGCGAGCGTGCTCTTTCCGTGGTCTATGTGTGCAATTATGGAGAAATTTCTAATATACTTTTCTTTCATAATTGATCTTTTATGTTCTCTATCGTATTTTTTTCCAATATATAGCTGTTATACCTCAAAGCCTTGAATTTTAAAGATGATTCTTCATCAATCAGTTTGAATATCTCCTCAAGAACCCTTAGAGACTCTTGTGTTCTTTTAATATTTGCAAGCACTATATCCTCTATGGAATCCCGCCTTTTTTCGTTTACACTCTCCAATTTTACGCCGACATCTGATTCTGTTTTTCTCAAACTTAAAAAATCTTTATGTTTTTTTTGCAAAATCGAGATTTCAGACCTCATATTCTTGGCAAAATTCGTTAACTGCTCGTTATTAAGAACAAACCTCGCGATATCTTCAACAACTCGCAATCCCTCTCTTGCTCTGTTTAGGTTAGCATCTGCTACTCTTTTTATTGCTTCAGGGCGTTTTTCCATAGGGTATTGAACTCCTTTTCATATACATTGGCTATGTCTGCCCTGTTTATGATTATAACGTTTTCATCATTGATAACAAAAGCACTTGCAGTCCAGTTAGCCGAGCCTGTGGCTACGGTTTTTGAATCTATAACTGCAAATTTATTGTGCATTATGCCTTTTCTGTCCCAATGCGTGTGTGCTTTGGCATATCTGATGTCTATGCCGTTACTTTTGAGATACTCATACTTGGTATATTTGTTGTCTTTCGGGTTGTTTGCGCTTCTGTCAACAACTACTCTTACTCTTACACCGCGTTTTTTTGCAAGCACAAGGGCATGAGCCAACGGTCTTGATGTAAAGGTATATATTGCGGCATCAACGCTTTTGGTACTGATATTGATTAAGTCAACGAGAGCATCCAAAGCTTTGTATGAAGGTGTGAAATAGACATCAATATCTCTCGAATGGGCTGAATTAATAAAAAATAGAGCAAAAATAAATACTAAAGATATTTTTCTAAACATTGTAGTTCGGTGGCTCCTTTGTCATTATTAT
>WGCD01000029.1 GCA_015493995.1 Desulfurellaceae bacterium | reverse complement strand
ATCATATACAAAATAGCAAAGGGGTGGTGCTATGGAGTTTTTATACTATGCTCCTCTGAGAATAGATTTTGCAAGAAACCGCATATCAAAAATAGCTTCCTATGCTGCAAGAAACGGAAACAGGGTTCTGCTTGTTACAGGAAGAAATCACCTAAGGCAAACCGGCATCTTAGATAAAATTATTGACTCCTTTAAAAAAAACAGCAAGGTCGAAGAATTTATCGTGTTCGATAAAGCAAGGGAAAATCCGAACACGGAGCTCATTGATACGGCAAGTCAAATTATAAATGAAAACTCCCTTAATGTCGTTGTTGCGGTCGGTGGCGGAAGTTCAATGGACTTGGCAAAAGCCGCAAGCATATCGTCAAAACAGAAAAAACCGATATGGCAATTGACAAAAGACCCTGCAATCAGCGTTTGCGATGCATTTCCTATAATATGTTCTCCCACAACATCCGGCTCAGGCAGCGAGGTAACAAAATATGCCGTCATAAACAACGATACCGAAAAACTTAAAATAGCAATTGCCAATGAGCATATCTATCCAAAGGTTTCATTGATAGACCCTGCCCTAACCTACACAATGAGCAGTCAAACCATTGCAAACACAGGGTTTGATGCACTCTCACACGCTCTTGAGGCATACACCTCGAACTCGTCATCTCCCATAACAGACGGATATTGCAGGCAGGCTATATCGCTTGTGGGAGACAATCTTGCAAAAGCTTACAAAAAACAAAAAGACGCTATGGACAATATGAGCCTTGCGGCTATGTTTGCAGGAATGGCACTAAATGTCGGGAGAGCTTCACTGCCGCACGCTATGGAGCACTCTCTAAGTGCATATAAACCCGATTTACCCCACGGTCTCGGTTTAAGTATGGTTACGATACCTTTTTTAAAAAGAATTACAGACTGCGTACCGGAAAAAATGGCTGACATAGCGTATCTTTTGGGTAAAAATATATCAAACTGCGAGTTAAAAGAGGCGGCGTTTATGGCTGTTGAGGCTGTTGAAAAAATAAAGGATTCCGTAGGTTTGAACAAAAAGCTTTCCGATTTCGGATTCGATAAAGAAACAGTGAAAGAGATGCTGGATAAAACATATCAAACAATGGAACACGGAATAGAAAATTCACCGTGCGGCTTTAAAAAAGAGGACATTTTGAATATGTATTTTGAGGTGCTGTAAAAGATGAAAAAACTGATATTTTTTATAGGTATTGCTTTTTTTGGAACTCAAATCAGCGGATGCACGCCGCTTGTTGTCGGCGGTGCAGCCGCAGGCGGGGCTTATGCCGGATATAAATACAAAGAAGAGGGATACAGTATAAACATAACCAAAGAGGTAAAAGGCAAAAAAGCGAATAACCAAACGACAACGGATAATGTTTCAAAAGGACAGCAATGAGCAGATGTCTCGTTGGGGTCAGCGGCGGTATAGACAGTCTGTTTGCGGCGATTAAACTCCAAGAGGACGGCTTTGATGTTTATGCTCTCCATATGCATCTGAATTCAAAATCACAATTACCCGAAACGGCAAAAAATGTTTTACACGAGTATAATATAAAACTCTTGTATGCGGACTATACTCGCGAGTTTAACAGGTATGTCATAGACTACTTCACCAAGGAGTATGCAAAAGGATACACTCCTAATCCGTGTGTTGTATGCAACAGGGATGTCAAACTGCCTTTTTTATTTAAGGAAGCCCGATTAAGAGGTATAGAAACAATAGCCACAGGGCATTATGCCGACAGGGACGAAAACGGTCTAATCATAAGGCATAAAAGCCGAAAAGACCAGTCGTACTTTCTTGCCTGTGTTGATAGGGATATAATAAAACACACGATTTTTCCGCTTAAAGACTTTACAAAGGAAAAAATTCGCAAAATGCTGGATTTTATTAATACAAAAGAGAGCTCCGACTTGTGCTTTGTCAAAAATAACTACAGAGATATTTTAAAGGAAAAACTGGGAACAAAAGATGGAAAAATTATTAAGCGAAATAACGTTGTGGGATATCACACCGGTTTCTACAACTATACGATAGGGCAAAGAAAAGGCATACAAATCGGCAGCAAACCTCACTATGTCGTCTCTATAGACGCAAGAAAAAATATAGTTTATGCCGACGAAGAAGCCAAACTCTACTCAAACGAGTTCTATTTGGATAGTATGAAGTTATTAAAAGATGAGATATTTTTCAAGGACAGAACCGTAGAATGTGTTGTAAGATACAACGCAAAACCCAAACCGTGCAGGATAGATTTAATGAAAAAGAGGGTTGTTTTGCTGGAAGCTGAAAGAGCCGTTACACCCGGTCAGGTTGCTGTTTTTTATGAAAACAACAAAGTAGTGGGGTGCGGGAAGATAGATTATGGGATTCACTGACTTAATAATAAAACTTTCCAATACAAAGTTTGCCAGAAAGTTTCAATACGAGCCCTATATTATAAAATCCGTAGAGTATATAAGCCCAAAAAAAGAGGATTGTATCTTAACGATTTACAAGGATGCAGACTACCTTAAATCCCTAATGCGCCAATACGTCAAAGACGAACACTATATTTCATTTGAGGTTAGCGAAAAGATGGAATCAAAAGAGATGTTCGATAAGGTCGTACTGTTTTTTTCCATAAACGATTTGGAAAAAAGCCACGTTGACTTTATATTGTCACATATAAAAAAGAGCGGAGAGTTATTTAGCATATTTTATCTAAACAGCAGTAAATTCTTTGAGTGGACTTTTAAATTAACGGATAGGGATACGTTTAAGTCAATCGGACACACAAACAGTATGCTGGAAGAGGGAGGCTTTGTTTTGGAAGACAGACTCAAACTTCCTAAATTGTACATAGAAATTAGAAATTACGGACTCGGAGGATAGTATGCAGCTGAAGGTTCAAAAGGAAAAATACAGGGTGGTTATGCTGCTTGAAGATATGAAAATTATAGGAGATATGCACATAACACCCCGTTCAAGGCTGACGGATGTGTTAAATTCCAACCAAATAAAGGATTTTATACCGATAACAAACGCAGAAATAGAGGTGTACAAAACTAATGAAAAAAGATTTGTGGATTTTATGGAGGTTAACAAAACAAAAATCAATGCCATATACCCTGAAGAGTATAATATTTAGCCTTTGTGTTTGAAAATAGTGCGTATTTCTGATATATTCTTTTGATTAAAAATTTACGGGAGGATTTATGGTCAAGGTAGAGGTCGAGAATGTTAAGCCTTCAAGCAAAAAACTTCATATAGAGGTACCTGTCGAAAAGGTAAAAGAAAAAAGAGACAAAATTATATCGCACTTAAAGAAAACGGTTAATATCAAAGGTTTCAGAAAAGGCAAAGTCCCTAAAAATGTCATAGAGCAGACATACAAAAAGGAGATTGACGAAGATACGCAGAGGGAATTGATTGCCGAAGCATACGAATTTGCCATAGAAGACAATAAGATAAAAACTGTGTCTGAACCAGCTTTTTCTGCAATAGAATATGCTAACGATAAACCTTTGAGGTTTGATGTTACGGTCGATGTAAAACCCGAAATTGAGCTTAAAGAGTATAAGGGCATTGAGGTTGAGAAAAAGGAAGTTAAGGTTACACAAGAAGATATTGACAAAACCATAAACCAGCTTAGAGATGCTTTTGCTGAACTTGAGGATAAAGACGGAGTTTCTCAAGAGGGCGACATCGCAATAGTTGACATTAAAACATTTGACAGTCAAACAAACTACCCTATAAAGGATTTTACGGGTGAAAATCTCTATGTAGAGGTTGGCAAAAAACAGCTCCTTGAAGAGATAGAAAAAGAGATTTATACAATGAAATCGGGAGAGTCAAAAGAAATCGAAGCATCTTTTGATAATAACTACCCGTTGAGAGCCTTAAAAGGAAAAACCGTCAAATTCGAGATAACCCTAAAATCTCTTAAAGCAAAAAAATTACCGGAGTTAAACGAAGAGTTTGCAAAAAAGATTAATAAGGATTTTAAAAGTTTGGATGATTTGAAAGCCGACATAGAAAAAAGATTGTTGGAAAACAAAGAAAAAGAGGAAAAAGAAAGACAAAAAGACGCGTTGTTAAATAAAATACTCGAAGAATATGATTTTGAACTTCCTATGAGTCTGGTCAATCAGGAAACAAACCAGATGATGGTTGAGTATGTTAAAAATATGTACTATATGGGAGCGGATATAAATTCGGATGAATATAAACCGCAAAACTTGAGAAAGAGATTTGAAAAAGAAGCTCAAAAACGTGTCAAAGCAACATTTGTTCTGCTTGCAATAGCCGAAAAAGAAGGGCTTGATGTTTCAAGCGAGGAAATAAACAGAGCAATAGCCCAAGACGCCAACGCTAAAAACACAACATTTGAAGAACTCTACAAAGAGTACCAGGAAAAAGGGCTTTTGCCGGTTGTTCAGATGGATATACTGGGAGACAAAGCACTTGAACTTGTTTATGAAAATGCAAAAATAACTGAAGCAAAACCCGAAGAAGCCGAGGATACAAGTAAAACAAAAGAGGTTGATAAATCTGATACGCAAAAAAATAAGGAGAATGAATAATTTATGAGTTTAGTCCCTATCGTCATTGAAAAAACGCCTCAGGGAGAGAGAGCCTATGATATATATTCAAGATTACTGAAAGACAGAATAATAATGTTAAACGGCGAGATAGATGATTATTTGTCAAATGTCATTGTCAGTCAGTTACTGTTTTTGGAATCAGAAGACCCGGAAAAGGATATTTTCATCTATATAAATTCACCTGGGGGAAGCATAACAGCCGGTCTTGCCATATACGACACTATGCAATATATCAAGTGTGACGTATCGACAATCTGCATAGGAACCGCTGCTTCAATGGGGGCTGTTTTGCTGACAGCTGGAACGAAAGGGAAAAGATATTCCCTGCCTCACTCCAGAATAATGATTCATCAACCGTTGGGCGGAATAAGCGGACAGGCAACTGAGATAGAGATACACGCAAAAGAAATTATAAGGCTAAGAAAACTAATTAATGAAATTATGGCTAAACACACCGGAAAAAGAATAAAAACCATTGAAAAAGACACCGAAAGGGATAAGTTTATGAATGCCAAAGAAGCAAATAGTTACGGAATTATCGATAAGGTTATTTATTCCAGAGAAGAGGAGAAAAAGGATGATAACAGTGGACAATAAAGGTCCTTTGAGATGTTCTTTCTGCGGAAGGACTCAAGATGAGGTAAAAAAACTTATAGCAGGACCCGGTGTTTATATATGCGACGAGTGTGTGGCTCTGTGCGAGGATATACTTGCCGAAGACAGAGAGATTGCGCAATCCAAAGATAACGATTTCAAATCACTAACGCCAAAAGAGATTAAGCAAAAACTCGACGAATACATAATTTCTCAAGAGAAAGCAAAAAAAATTCTCTCGGTTGCCGTTTATAACCACTACAAAAGAATTTCAACAAATATGAGTCAGAAAAAAGAGAATATAGAGCTTGAGAAGAGCAATATACTGCTCATAGGACCTACCGGAACAGGCAAAACACTACTTGCCAAGACGCTGGCGAAAATACTGAATGTGCCCTTTGCCATAGCGGACGCAACAAGTTTAACCGAAGCGGGGTATGTCGGTGAGGATGTCGAAAATATACTTGTAAGGCTGCTTCAGGCGGCGGACTACAATGTGGCTTTAGCCCAAAAAGGAATAGTCTATATAGACGAGCTTGACAAGATAACAAGAAAGAGTGAAAACCCGTCTATCACAAGGGATGTTTCGGGTGAGGGAGTTCAACAGGCTCTCTTGAAGTTAATAGAAGGAAGTGTTGTTAATGTTCCACCTTATGGAGGCAGAAAACACCCGCAGCAGGAATTTATACAGATAGATACAAAAAATATACTCTTTATATGCGGTGGTGCATTTGAGGGTTTGGAGAATATAATAGCCAAAAGACTTAACAAAAAAAGCATAGGTTTTACCAACCCGGTTACATTGAATAAGAAAGAGGAGTCGAACATTATAGAACATACGACACCAGAGGATTTAATGCACTACGGTTTGATTCCCGAATTGATTGGAAGGCTTCACGTTGTTGCCACATTGGAGGATTTGAAGGAAAAAGAGCTTGTTCAAATACTCACACAGCCGAAAAATGCTCTTATAAAACAGTACTCCACAATGCTCAAGATGGATAAGGTCAAGCTGACCATCACGGATGACGCACTAAAAGCCATCGCAGAAAAGGCAATAGAAAGAAAGGTCGGCGCAAGGGGTTTGAGGAGCATTATGGAAGATATAATGCTCAACATTATGTACGATGTTCCCTCATTGAAAAACATATCCGAGTGCATAGTAAACGAGGATTGCGTCTTAAAAAAAGAGAAACCAATTCTCGTAACAAAAACCAAAGAAAAGACCGCTTAAAAAGAGGATTTTAATGATTGAAATGAAAGGAACAACCATTCTGTCTGTCAGAAGAGACGGTATGGTTGCCATAGGCGGAGACGGACAGGTAACAATGGGAAACACCGTTGCCAAATCAAACGCCAAAAAAATAAGAAGGCTTTACGAAAACAGGGTTTTGGTCGGATTTGCAGGCTCAACTGCAGACGCTTTCACTCTGTTTGAAAAGCTTGAAGATAAATTAAGCGAATACTCCGGTAATTTAACACGCTCTTGCGTAGAGCTTGCCAAAGATTGGAGAACGGATAGGATATTAAGGAGACTGGAGGCTCTGCTTATCGCAGCTGATAAAAACAATACCTATATAATATCAGGCAGCGGTGATGTACTTGAACCGGACTCAGACGTTTGTGCAATAGGCTCCGGCGGTAACTATGCTTTGGCTGCCGCTAAGGCTATGGTTGAATTTACAAACTTGGATGCCAAAACAATTGTTGAAAACTCTCTGCAAATTGCCGCATCGATTTGCATATACACAAACAACAACATAACCATTGACACTCTGGAGGATATATGATGGACAACAACCTGACTCCCAAAAAAATAGTCGAACTACTCGATAAATACATAGTCGGACAGAAAGACGCAAAGAAGGCAATAGCCATTGCTCTAAGAACACGTTACAGAAGAAGCCTTGTAAGCGAAGAGATAAAAGAGGAAATTGTTCCGAAAAATATTCTTATGATAGGTCCGACGGGAGTCGGAAAAACCGAGATAGCAAGAAGAATATCAAAGATAACCAACGCACCTTTTGTTAAGGTTGAGGCAAGTAAGTTTACAGAGGTGGGATACGTAGGGCGTGACGTTGAGTCTATGGTGAGAGATTTGGCAAGAATAAGTTATGAAATGGTCAAAAAGGAGGAACTAAAGAAGGTTGAAGATAAAGCAAAAAAAGCAGCTGAAGACAGAATCCTTGAAATCCTGATACCATCTTTAAAAAAACCCAAAACCATATACGATACACCTGAAGAAGAAGAAAGAATAAAGAAAACCAAAGATAAATTCAGAGATAAACTGAAACAGGGAGAACTCGACGATAAAACAATAGAGATAACAACAAATCCACCGAAAAACGCTCAATTTATGCCCTTTATCGAGGTGGCAGCGCCTATAGAGGATATGGATTCAAGCCTTAAAGATATGTTTGACAGCATAATGCCGCAAAAAAAGAAAACCAGAAAAGTAACCGTAAAAGAGGCAAAAAATATTTTGCAGGAAGAGGAAGCTCAAAAACTTATAGACAAGGATAAGGTAAAAGAAAAAGCAATTCAAAGAGCTGCAAACGATGGAATAATATTTATAGATGAGATAGATAAGGTTGTTGGCAAAAGCACCTCGTCAGGACCAGACGTATCGAGGGAAGGAGTGCAAAGAGACCTGCTCCCAATTGTCGAGGGTTCAAGTGTTAATACAAGATACGGCATTCTTAAAACCGACCACATACTGTTTATAGCCGCGGGCGCTTTCCATCAAGCCAAACCGAGCGATATGATACCCGAGCTTCAGGGACGTTTTCCAATCAGGGTTGAGCTGCAGCCCTTAAAAAAAGAGGAGTTTGTGAGGATATTAAAAGAGCCGAAAAATGCGCTGATTAAACAGTACAAAGCCTTGCTTGAAACAGACGGTGTTGACATTACGTTTGCAGATGACGGAGTGGAAAAGATAGCCGAATTGGCTGAAACCATAAACCAGGAAACCGAAAATATAGGTGCAAGGAGACTGCATACCCTTCTTGAAAGGCTGCTTGAAGACATATCGTTTGAAGCGCCGGATTTGAGTGAAAAGGAAATTACAATAGACGCCGATTATGTTGAAAATAAACTAAACAATATAGTAAAAAACAAAGATTTGAGTAAATATATCCTATAAATTAAAACTCAAAATTTCTTTCTATTTTTATTTTTTATCTCAAATACGCAAGAATCATATCCTTGAGCAATACATTGAACTTCTTTAGGTTCCCAAGATGAGCCCAAAAAACCCTCCAGCATTCCGGCTATCGTCCCGCCCAACGGAAGACAGGTAGGTCTTCTGCTTTTAATACCTTCAGCAAATACCGAATGCTTCACCTCTATGGAAGCCATACTATCTGTTAAATCGAATTTTTCAAATTCACACTGTTTTGCCTCTTCGAAATAAGCAATTATACACTCCTTAATATCTTCCAGGTCAAGTTGCTCGCTCAAAATTCCTTTCATATGTTCAACAGCCCTTCTGCCTGCCTTTTTACCGGATAAGATAAACATTCCGCTTAAGCCGAAACCAGCAAGTTTTATAAGTTGTGAAAAAAAATCGCTAAATACGTTTTTGGGTATTATAAAACCGCTTTCATTAACATATTCACCGGTTTTTCCTCTGATTTTTTCCTTGTCCATCTTATTCCCCCTTTAAACAATATTGATTTTTTCAAAAATAAATTCGCACAATTTATTCAAACCCTTTTTCTGCTTAGATGATGTTAAAAAATAGGTTATTTTTCCATACTCTTTTTCCAAGAATTTTATGCTTTCAGAAATATTTTTTTGATTCGATTTGTCGGTTTTGGTAAAAACCACACTAAAGCTTTTATCGTAGAATTTAAGCCATCTTATAAATTCCATATCGCTTTTTAACGGCATATGTCT
>WGCD01000028.1 GCA_015493995.1 Desulfurellaceae bacterium | reverse complement strand
CCCCAAAGGGAGTGCATTATTTGAAGCGAGTGACCTGGATATCGCGGGTCTATTTTGCAGAGTATCAGGTTGTGAAAAACACCGTTTTCCGGCATTTTATAATCAAGTAGGTTTGGCGATTGCATTTTGATTAAAGGCAAAAATATACGCTCCGTTGCCCAGCCCATATATTTGTCCTCAAGAGGAGGTTTGCCGACGACCGTTGCATAAAAAACAGGTTCTTTTTTCGACGTAATTTTTGTTACCTCAAGAAACGGATAGGGTTCTTTTTGTGTGTAATACCCGGTATGGTCGCCAAATTCGCCCTCTATCTTCTCTTTGTTCGGGTCAACAAAACCCTCGATTACAATATCCGCATCCTCAGGTATGAATATGTCGTTTGTCAGGCTTTTGACCAGCCTTGGATTTTGGTTTCTGATAAATCCGTAAAGAAGAAGCTCAAATACACCCGAAGGCAGTGGAGCGGTTGCACACCAGCTATACAGAGGGTCACCTCCTATTGCTATTGTGACCGGCATTTTTTTATTTGCCTTTTTATACATATTGAAAAAACCGGTTGCATCTTTGTGTATCTGCCAATGCATTCCGAGAGTTTTGTCATCATATACCTGAATCCTGTACATACCCACATTGTGCTCTTTGTTATCCGGGCTTTTGGTATAGACCTGCCCCATCGTTATAAATTTTCCGCCGTCTTTTTCCCAGGTCTTCAAAATCGGAAGCTCATTTAATCCGTTAATCTCAACTTGTTGACACGCACCTTTTTTTGTTGTTCTTTTCGGGAACAGTTTGCGCATATCAAGTAAAAATTTAAACATTTCCAGTTTGTCTTTAACGGTTTGAGCCGGTGTAATTTTTAAGGCTTTTTCTATTTTTTTTGCTACTACATCCGGGTGATTGCCGAATATTTTTCCGACTACCTCCTCGTTTGCAAAAAGATTCATCAAAACCGGCATTCTATATTTTTTATTAGTTTTTTTATCTATGGGATTTTTAAACAAAAGAATCCGAGGGTTGGATTTTTTAGCCTCGGCATAAGCTATATGCGCTATTTCGAGATTAACGTCGAGCGGTTCTTCGATAATTTTTATATATTCTTTTAAATCTTCAAAGACATCCATACCTATATTTCCAGAGTCGCTCCAACCGATGCGAAGAAAAACCTGTCTCCTAACTTATTAAACAGTTTTGCGCCGACACCCAAGCCTGTGCAGTGTGATGCTCCGAGCTTTTGGATATTGTATCTATCGAGTACTTTGACGGTTTTTTCTATCTGCTCGTCGTTTGCAAAACCGAGGTGTGTGCCGCCCAAAACTGCATATATCTCTTTTTCTTTCGTTTTTTCTATGAAGTGATTCAATATGTTTACAATGCCTGCGTGGGCACAACCGAGAATAACAACGAGCCCCTTTTGAGTTTTAATAGCCAAAGAATAATCATCCCATATCTGGTCTTGTATAAAATCCCCTTTTTCCGTTTTTACCTTCATCTCTTTGTCTATTTTCTCAAAGGGTGTGTTTCTGTCCACAACTCCCGATGAGAACACGTTTCTGTCTATCTCCATAAACTCCTTGTGAAAAATAAAATTTGCCTTCAGACTTTCGAGATATGCTTTTGAAAAAGGTATTCCTATGTATTTCTGTGTGCCGTCTTTCATCCAATATCTTTCTGCAAATATATTCGGATGGGAATATACATCAAGAGACGATTTAATTTTAAGCAGATCGACCATTCCGCCCGTGTGGTCGTAGTGCCCGTGTGACAAGTAAAGAAACTTAACGCTGCTTAAATCCTTTTTAAGCGCTAAAGCGTTGTTTATCAGGGCTTTTCCATGTCCTGTGTCGAAAAGAAAGTTGAAATCTTTCATTTCCACAAACGCACTGAAACCGTGTTCTCCAATAACATCAAACGGTACAACAACACTGTTTTCAGCCAAAATAGTTATTCGCAGTTCCATAATTTTCCACCTCCTAATGTTATTTTGTTTATAGTAATTTTATTTATATAGGTTTGTCAACAGTTATGTCAATTATCGCTGGTTTATACTATATTTTCTATCAAGAATATGTCTTTTAAGATATTGACGGATTTTTCGATATCCCTTTCTTTGACAAGAATATAGTCCGTCTGAAAGGTTGATATTGCAAATGCGCTGATGGAAGCGTCTGAAAGAGGATTTAGTACGGAATTTAAAATGCCGGTTAAAGAAAAATCCAAGTCTCCGCAAATTTTCAGAGCAACAAAGCCTCTTTCACACAGAGCGTCTTTGGGTTCGAACCCCTCAGCGCAGACAAACGACAGCTCATCTTCGCTTTTTGTTATTGATAAAAATGGCGAATCAAGAGAAAAGTTGGGTATCTTCCCGCTTTTTATGGTGCATATGCTTAACCTATACTTTAACACTCTCAATCTCAACATATGAAAATAATATATATAAAAATTTTAAAAGGCAAGAATTTGATTATAGCCAGATTTTTTTGTTTTTTTTAACTTATCTTTGACCGGACGTTTGTATTGTGTTAAAATTCAAAAAGGGGTTTGTTGAAGATGAATAAACATTTTTTTATTGCCGGTCCTTGTGTTATAGAAAGTAGAGAAAAGGTTTTGTATATGGCAGAGAAGGTAAAAAAACTCTCCGAAAAGTACGGCATTGATATTATTTTTAAATCCTCTTTTGATAAGGCTAACAGAACGTCGGTCAACTCCTTTAGGGGACCGGGCATCTATGAGGGTTTAAAGATATTGGAGAGTGTAAAAGAAAAATTTTCTTTAAAGATTTTAACAGATATTCACATACCGCAGCAAGCAGAAATCGTTAAGGATGTTGTTGATGTCATTCAAATTCCGGCATTCCTGTGCAGACAGACCGATATGCTTGTTGAAGCAGGTAAAACCGGCAAAATCGTTAATATAAAAAAGGGGCAATTTATGGCTCCTTGGGATATGCGCTATGCAGTGGAAAAGGTTAAATCAACAGGCAATGACAATATTTGGATAACAGAGAGAGGAACAAGCTTCGGATACAACAATCTTGTTGTGGACTTCAGGGGTATGCGCATTATGAAAGAGCTCAACTATCCCGTTATTTATGATGTAACACACTCTATGCAGCTGCCGAGTGCAAACAGTGTTTCCGGCGGAACGAGAAAGTATGCCAAATGGCTGGCGTTTGCAGCGGCATCAATCGGTGTTGACGGTCTGTTCTTAGAGGTGCACAACAACCCGGAAGAAGCGCTTTCCGATGCGTCGGTTATGCTTGATTTCGATACGTTTGAAGAGATAATACCGATTATCTTAAAGCACTGGAATATAACAGAGGAATATGAAGCGTCTTCATAGGTATATTTTATATAATTTTTTGAGCGTCTTTGTATTTTCACTTATATTTATGGTTCTTTTGTTTTATCTGTCAGATTTTTTCGGGCACCTGTCTTCTTTTTTAAAAAATTCCGTTGGAGTTTATGTTATTGCCAAATACTACTTTTACTATACGCCCTTCATCTTGTACTATCTATCTCCATTGATTTTTGCCATATCAAGCCTTGTGACGCTCGGTTTTATGTCAATGAGAAACGAGATAATAGTTATGAGAGCAAGCGGAATAAATATATTCGAGATTGCATATCCGCTGCTTGTTTTATCGTTTTTATTCGGCATTTTAATGTTTTTTTCCAACGAATATGTTGTTGCAAAGAGTCTCGATAGGGCATATTTTATAAAAAAGTTTGAGTTTGATAAAAACAGTGCTTCGGATATCTGGATGAAAAAGGGCAATCTGTTCATAAATGCAAAAAGTATAGGTTTGAAAAGCAAAACGGCTTATGGAATAAAGATTTACAAGGTTGTAAACAACGATATTAAAGAGGTTGTATCAGCCAAAAGGTTAGAAATGAAAAAAGACGGTGTGTTAATTAACGATGCAGAAATAGTTAATGTGAAAAATCCGGCTGTAAAACAGAAAAAAAAGAGCATATACTTAAAAATAAAAGTAAGAGAGAGCGATTTTGTGAAATCACCTCAAAGAAGCGACTACACCCTTAAAGAGGTTTGGAATAGTATGAAAAAAGTAAAAAACAGGCGGTTCTATGCATCTATATTTATGTCAAAGCTTTTTTATCCGCTGTCCACTATAATTTTGACGCTTTTATCTCTTGTGTTTGTTTTAAAAACAACGCCGAGAAAAAGCGATTTTGTGAAAAACGTGTTTTTGGGGGCAATATCGTTTATAATTTATGTGGGAATATTTGAACTTCTTGTTTCTATGGGTAAAATGTCAATGATACAGCCGGTTTTAACAATAGCTCTTTTTATGCTTTTATGGCTGGTCTTTTCCGTGTATAATCTTTTAAAATTGGGAGTTTGATTGTGATTGAACAAGAGCCTAAATATATTTATCTGTTGTCAGACGGTACCGGTGAAACGGCTTCGAAAATAACCAAGGCGTTTTTGGTGCAGTTTAAACACCCGAACGTCGTTTACAGAAAATTTATAGAGATACGAACAAAAGAACAAGCCGATGAAATCATTAAAAAAGCTGTTGAGGAAAAACCTCTTGTTGTATCAACAATTGCAGATAAGCAGCTGAGGGATTACCTAAATGAAAAATTAAAAGAGCGTTCCATTACCGTTTTGGATATTTTCGGCTACTATATAGATAAATTCGAACAATTTTTCGGTCAAAAGGCAAGGAATATATCCGGTCTGCTGCACAAGATAAGCGACCAATATTTTGATAAAATCAAAGCTATAGAATATACTGTTGCGCACGACGACAACAGAAGTTCAAGAAACCTTGACGAGGCAGATATCATACTTATAGGACTGTCAAGAACAAGCAAGACCCCTTTGAGTGTCTATCTTGCTCAAGAGGGGTATAAGGTTGCAAACTTTGCCGTTGTTAAGGGAGAGAAACTGCCGGATGCTCTGTTTAAGGTTGACCAGAATAAGATAGTCGGACTCACGATAGACCCTATGAGACTGTATGAAATAAGACAGCAAAGGGCAAGAAAGCTCGGTATCGAAAACAGCTCTTATGCTTCCTTGAGTAAAATCTACGAGGAGATAGAGTATTCAAAAAATCTTTTCAGACAACATCCCGAGTGGCTTGTTATCGACGTTACCAACAGGTCTGTTGAGGAGTCAGCGAGTGAGATTGTTGCGAAATTATTTGGCAGAAGATTGTAAAAAAACAATTCGGAGGTGCTTATGGAATCTTTATCTGCAATATCGTTGGCTGTGATAGCCGCTGTATATGTTGGATTAGTAATAGTCGGGTTGGTTGTGATAATCGTCTTAATTAAGGCGTACAAGGATTTGAAAAAGAGTGTTGACGATTTGAAAAAGGAGGTGGAGCCCTACAGGTCGAGCATGCAGGACATAGTTTACAAAGCTCAGACTATAATGGATGCGGCGAGTGAGATTTCAAACGACATTAAAGAGATTGGTGAAAAAGTTAAGGAAGCAAGTGTTGACATTGTGGACAAAACACATAATACTACCGATGAGGTTATGAATTTTGTGGTTGAGACGAAAAACAAAACTCGTTCGCATGTGAATTACGTATTTGAAAGGGTTGAATCTATTGAGGAGAAGTTGGATAATATGTATGCCTTTTTGAGCAGCATTTCCGTTTTGATATCGAAATTTAAGAAAAAGGAGGAGGTTGAAAGATGAAAAAGTTGGTATTGCTTGTAATCAGCGTTGCAGGTGCTTTTGTTGCTTATGAGGCAACGAAGAAGTTTTTGGAGGATGAAAAAAAAGAAGAGTTAAAAGAAAAGTTTAAAACGATTACGGATGAGAAAAAAGAGGCTTTGATGAGGCAGAAAGATAATATAGAAGAAAAGATAACGCAGCTTGCAACCAGGATAGCAGACAGTTCAAAGGAACTCGTTGATAAGGGCAAAGAGTATGCCCAAGAAAAAAAAGAGGCTATAGTTGATACTATAGAAGAGGCAAAAAAGGCTATTCAGGAAGAAAAAGAAAGACTGAAAGAGATAAGGGCGAGATTGAAAGAAGACAGTACGGACGAAGAGGTTATATAGTTTGGAGCAAACGACTCATTCGGGTTTATTTGAATACTTTATATTTTTGATTTTCTTGATAGGGGGCGTTTATCTTCTTTTTTTCAAGTTGACGTTCGTTACTATGATTGTCCTCATATCATACTTCATATCGGAGATTTCTTATTCGCTTGAGAGACTTTTATTCAGAACGTTCGGACTGCCGAGTTGGGCAGGCGGACTGATTGTTATAGGTTTGCTTTTGGGGCTTTTTGTGTGGCTTTTGATAGCAGCCATACCGCCTCTTATCAATCAGATTATGGGTATAGAAAAGCAGCTTCCCTATTTTGTGGAGAGTATTAACAAGACGATTAATGAGTCGTATAGATATTTAAGCAGGTATTTCGGCAACAACAAAGAGATTTATGCACTTACAAGCGGTGCTCTGAACTCCATCAAATCCTACATAACAACCTTTGCTTTAAGCTCGGTTACGGGCATTATAAAGGGTGTGTCTGCCACAATTGCTTTTTTCCTCATACCTATTTTGTCTTACTTTATGGTTTTATATAGAGAGAGGTATAAAAAGATAATAAGAGAGGTTATTTTAACCATATTGGGAGATGAATATCTAAAGGTTTTTGAGGATATACACAGTGTAATAGTCGGATATATCGTAGGTTTGATTATATTGATGATTATTGTTTCTTTTCTTGCTTTTGTGGGTTTGTACATTGTGGGTGTGGATTATGCTTTGCTCTTTGGCGTTTTTGGAGGAGTTATGTACATAATCCCTTACGTAGGCGCCGTTTTGAGCTTTATTCCTCCGATAATAGTCGCTCTTGTTGTACATCACAGTCTATTAATGACAATCGAAGTTATAGTTGTTTTGCTGTTTATACACTTCATATCCGGTAATATCATAGCTCCTTTTATATACTCCAAACAACTCGAGATAGACCCGCTCGCCGTACTTTTGGCAATTCTCTTTTTCGGTAAACTGCTTGGTGTTTGGGGAATAATACTCTCTGTTCCTCTGTTGGGTGTGATTATAATCAGCTATGACAAACTTGTTCCTATTCTTATAAAAAGGAGAAGCGGTTGATAACGTACAAAGATTCGGGAGTGGATATAGAAAAAGGCGAAAGACTTGTCGAAAGGATTAAAAAAATGGTCGGCAAGCTGCCTTCAGACGGCATCGTATCGTCCATAGGCGGATTCAGCGCACTGTTTAGTTTGGAAAAGTACGGCTCGGATTTGATTTTATCAAGCGCTACAGATGGTGTCGGCACCAAACTTGCGGTTGCTCAGATGGCAGATAAACACAATACCGTCGGCATTGACCTTGTTGCGATGAATGTGAATGATATAATCACCAACGGCAGCAGCCCGGCTTTTTTTCTGGATTATATTTCATACGCAGAGGTTGAGGATAGGGTGCTTGAGGATATTATTTCAGGTATAACGGAAGGGCTTTGCCAAAGCAATACTGCGTTGATTGGCGGAGAAACCGCTCAGATGCCGGGGATGTATAAAGAAGGCGAATATGACTTAGCCGGTTTTTGTGTTGGTGTTGCAAGAAAAGATGAGCTGATTAAAAACGAAATTAAAGAGGGCGATACGGTTATAGGTATATCTTCAAGCGGGTTTCACTCCAACGGGTTTTCACTTTTGAGACATCTGTTTTTTGATGTTGCCGGCTACAGTTTGGAAACCCTTTTGTATGGTGAACCGCTTGCAGAGATTTTGCTGAAACCGACAAATATTTATGTCAGAGTGTTTGAGGCAATAAAACCGTTTGTTAAAGCTGCGGCTCATATAACAGGCGGCGGTTTTTATGAAAATATGCCGCGCGTTCTTTCGGGTAAATTCGACGTTGTAATAGAGAAAAAGGCGATGCCAGATATTGATATATTCGAAGTTGTGAAGGATGTTGGAAAGTTGAGCGAAAAAGAGATGTATAGAACATTTAATATGGGCGTGGGATTTGTTGTTATTGCAAGTGAAGAAGATTCAAACGGTGTTGTTCAAACCATAGAAAAAGAGGGATACAAAGCATACATTCTCGGTTATGTGAAAAAGGGCAAAGGCAGGGTTGAACTTGTATAGATTGGGTGTATTGATTTCAGGCAGAGGCTCAAATTTTCAATCTATCTTGGGAAATATACAAAAAGGATTTATTCAAAACGCAGAAATAGTTGTTGTGCTCAGCGATAAAGAGAATGCAAGAGGGCTGAAGATAGCAAAAGATAACGGCATAGATGCTTTTTTTATAGACCCTCAAGGGTTAAAAAGGGATGAATATGACAGGCTTTTAATTGGTAAATTGAAAGAATATGAGGTAGATTTTGTTATTTTAGCAGGGTTTATGAGAATTTTATCAACCGGGTTTATCGAGGCTTTTAAAAACAGAATTTTAAATATACATCCGGCGCTTCTGCCTTCTTTTAAGGGGCTGCATGCCCAAAGACAGGCTCTTGAAGCCGGGGTTAAATTTGCCGGAGCCAGTGTTCATTTTGTAACCGACGAACTTGACAGCGGACCTATCGTTGTACAATCGGTTGTTCCTGTTTTAAGCAATGATACGGAGGACTCTTTAAGTGAAAGAATACTAAAAACCGAGCATAAAATTTATCCTCTCGCCGTCAAACTTATAACAGAGGACAAAGTTGAAATCAAAAATAATAGAATTGTTATAAAAGCCGATGAAATTGACGATAATTTTTATATAATAAATCCAGTATGCGATAAGAAGGAGTAAAAGATGGAATACGAACCCGTCATAGGATTGGAAGTGCATATACAACTTTTAACCAAAACAAAGATATTTTGTTCTTGCTCAACCGATTTCGGTGCTTCACCCAACACACATGTGTGCCCTGTGTGTTTGGGAATGCCAGGTGTTTTGCCCGTGTTAAATAAGCAGGTTGTCGAATATGCCATTAGATTGGGAGTCGCACTTAACTGCAAAATAAACAGGTTTTCTCGTTTTGCAAGAAAAAACTATTTTTATCCCGATTTACCGAAGGGCTATCAGATATCGCAGTATGAGCTGCCTATTTTGGAGGGTGGTTTTGTTGAGATATACACAGACGGAGAGTTTAAGAAAATAGCACTTGAAAGAATTCATATGGAGGAGGACGCAGGCAAGACGATACATAAGGGTGACGGAAGCTACGTTGATTTGAACAGGGCTGGGGTTCCGCTTCTTGAGATGGTTTCGATGCCTGTTATGCATACACCGCAAGAAGCGGGAGAGTATTTGAGGTCTATCAGAAAAATTGTCAGATATTTGGGTATTTGCGACGGCAATATGGAAGAGGGTTCTATGCGTTGTGACGCTAATATATCCGTCAGACCCAAAGGTGAAACAAAGCTCGGAACAAAAGCCGAGTTGAAAAATATGAACTCGTTCAAACATGTGGAAAAGGCTTTGGAGTATGAAATAGAAAGACAAATTACAGCAATAGAAAACGGTGAAAAGATAGTCCAGGAAACGAGGTTGTGGGATGAAAAAGCCGGCATAACAAAGTCAATGAGGTCAAAAGAGGAGGCTTTTGAATACAGGTATTTCCCGGACCCTGACCTTGTTCCGCTGCTTATAGACGACGAATGGATAGAGGATGTCAAAAAGGAGGCGCCTGAGCTGCCCAGAAATAGGCTTGAAAGATTTATGAGGGATTACTCCTTGAAATTTGATGATGCGAGGATACTGACAGATGAAAAACAACTCGCTGACTTTTTTGAAGAGGCTTTGGGCAGTTCAAGCAACCATAAAGCTGTTGCAAACTGGATTTTAACAGAGCTTCTCGGATATTTAAATAAAGACAATAAATCCGTGACCGATACACTTATAAAACCAAAAGACATAGGCGAACTTGTGGAGTTGATTGACAGCAATACGATAAGCGGGAAAATGGCCAAAACGGTATTTAAGGATATGTATGAAACAGGCAAATCCCCTAAGCAAATCATTGACGAGAAGGGACTTGTGCAGATAACCGATACGAAATTAATAGAGGATTTGGCAGATAAAATTATAGCTTCAAACCCCAAAGCCGTTTCCCAATATAAGTCGGGCAAGAAAAACACTATCGGGTTTTTTGTCGGACAAATTATGAAGGAAACCAAAGGTAAAGCCAACCCCAAGATTGTCAACGAGATACTGTCCAAAAAGTTGGAGGAGTGATGAGAGTTGTTATTAGAAATGCCTATGTTATTGACCCTGCGAGTAATTTTGAAGGTTTTGCGGATATTTCGATTAAAGACAGTTATATAGAGACGGTCGGAGAGGTGGGAGGTGTAAGTATTGACAGGGAAATAGATGCAACCGGGCTTGTGGCATCTCCGGGTTTTGTCGATATTCACGCCCATTTGAGAGACCCGGGTCTTACGCATAAAGAAACAATAAAGACAGGTTTGGAAGCCGCGGTTAAAGGGGGCTTTACAAGCGTTTGTTGTATGCCAAACACAAAGCCTGTTGTTGATAACGTTCAGACGGTTGAATATATAAAACACAAGGCAGAAGAGTACAATATATGCGATTTATATCCGATAGGTTCGATTAGCAAAAACGAAGAGGGTAAGGAACTGTCGGATATGTTGAAACTTGCTCAAGCCGGATGTGTTGCTTTCAGTGACGACGGTGTTCCGGTTATGAATGCCGAACTGCTGCGTAAAGCTTTGATATACAGCGAGGATTTGAATGTGCCTTTGACACTGCACGAGGAGGATAAAAACATAAGTTCAGACGGTGTTGTAAACGAGTGTGAATTGGCATTTAGGCTCGGTTTGAAAGGCATTCCTAATGTTTCTGAATCTTGCATTATAGCAAGGGATATTGAGATTGCCAAAAGCACAAAAGCACATCTTCATATCTGCCATGTGAGCACAAAAGAGTCGGTAGAGGTGTTAAGAAAAGCCAAAACGGACAATGCGAATGTGACTTTTGAGGTTATGCCCCACCACTTTTCTCTTACAGATAGAGAAATAGACAACTACAACACATTTGCTAAGGTTAATCCTCCTCTAAGAAGCGAGTCGGATGTTGAGGCGATTAAAACCGCAATAGCAAGCGGGATTGTTGATGCCATTGCGACAGACCATGCTCCCCATGAGGAGGATTCAAAAAGGTGCACGATGCAGAAGGCGGCTTTTGGAATAAGCGGTTTTGAAACGGCATTTGCCATAACAAATACATATCTTGTCAAACAGGGCATTATTAGCCTTTATGAGGCTGTAAGGTTGATGAGCTACGCTCCGGCGCAAACGTTTAACCTCGATGCCGGGAGTCTTGAAGAGGGGAAATTTGCAAATTTGGTTTTAATAGATAAGGATAAAGAGTGGGTTGTGGATAGATTTAAGTTTGTGTCAAAGGGTAAGAATACACCCTACCATAATAAAAAATTAACGGGCTTGGTTGTTAAAACGCTTTACAAGGGCAAAGAGGTTTTTTAAGGAGTAGAGTATGTCTATATTTAGAAAAAAGAAAAAAGTAGAGAATAAGTGGATTAAGTGTAAAAGCTGCAATGAAACGTTTTATGTTGAAGAGCTTGAGCAGAACTACTGGATATGTCCCAAATGCTCCAACTATTTCAGGATATCGGCAAGAAACAGGATAAAGATAACAGCCGATGAGGGAACGTTCAAAGAGTTTGATAAGAAGATAACAACAAAAGACCCGCTGGAATTTTCAGACCTAAAGCCGTATAAGGATAGGCTGAAGGATGCCGAGGCAAAGACCGGCAACAAAGAGGCTGTTGTGAACGGTGTCTGCGAGATAGACTCACAGCCGTGTGTGTTAAGTGTTATGGATTTTGCTTTTTTGGGCGGTTCTATGGGCTATGCAACAGGTGAGAAAATAATAAGAGCCATAGAAAAGGCTATTAAACTAAAGGTTGGTCTGGTTATCATAAGCTCTTCAGGCGGAGCAAGGATGCAGGAGGGTATTTTGTCTTTAATGCAGATGGAGAGAGCGTCTGCTGCTTTGAGTATGCTTGCTAAAAAAGGTCTGCCGTATATATCTGTTTTGACAGATCCGACAACCGGCGGAGTTGCCGCGAGTTTTTCTATGCTTGGAGATGTAATACTTGCAGAGCCCAATGCCTTAATCGGATTTGCAGGTCCGAGAGTTATAGAACAGACAATAGGTAAGGGACTGCCGGAGGGCTTTCAAAGGTCTGAATTCTTGCTTGAAAAGGGATTTATAGATGTTATAGTAGAAAGAAAGGAAATTCCGAAATATATAGGTAAATTTTTGAGGTATTTTTCTGAGAATGTGAAGAAATAGCAGCAAAGGGGAACGGTATGTGCCAAAAAGCTGTCCGTTTTTAATATGCCTGATGATGATTTTGGGATTTACAAGGTAAATAGTGTCAGAAAATCCCCGGAAATAAGCATCCTTCCGCCGTTTGCCAGTTTTAGGAATAAGAAAAAGAAAGAGCGTGAAAAAGAAGAAAAGCGCAAGAGAGACACATTTAAGGAAAATTTCTTTAGCCGTTTTAAACTTGACCAAGACAAATTTTCATTAAATTTAATAAGAAAGAACGATAGGTGGCTTGTTGAGATATATAACAACAAAACAAAAAAAAGATGGTATCAGGACTACGCTACCGTATGCAACATACTTGATATTCACGCTAAATTGCCTAAAATAGTCGGAGCGAACATTGACAGGAAAGTTTAAGAAGAAAAGGAGTCTGTTATGAGTAAGGTTTTAGTGACAAGAAATATACCGCAAAACGGGCTTGATATGCTAAAAAGAGAGTTTGAGGTCTATGTCAACCCATACGATAGGAATATGACAAGAGACGAGTTGATGGAAAAAATTGAGGATGTATTTGCCGTTATTCCTATGGTTTCCGATAAAATAGACAAAGATGTAATTGATAGGGCAAAAAAATTAAAGATAATAGCAAATTACGGTGTGGGAATTAATAACGTTGACATAGATTATGCCACAAAAAAGGGCATATTTTTTACAAATACGCCCGGTGTTTTAACACAAAGCACCGCTGAACTCGGCTGGGCTTTGATTATGGCTTGTGCAAGGAGAATAGTTAATTCTGACAGTTTTACAAGAGAGGGTAAATTTACGGGTTTTGCGCCGACGTTGATGCTGGGTAAAGAGCTCTATAAAGCCAGAATCGGAATTATAGGTATGGGAAGAATAGGTTCCTCTGTTGCGCGTATAGCTCATTTCGGTTTCAATATGGAGGTTGTTTACCACAACAGAAGCACCTCGGATAAGGAACTGCTTGTCGATGCTAAAAAAACCGAGCTTGACGAGTTGTTGAAAACAAGCGATGTTATAATTTTAACTACGCCCTTAAATGACGAGAGTAAGCATCTTATCTCAAAAAGAGAATTTGATTTGATGAAGCGTGATGTTGTTTTTGTTAATATT
>WGCD01000027.1 GCA_015493995.1 Desulfurellaceae bacterium | reverse complement strand
CATCCTCTTTTTTCATATGTTTATACACATTCCTTGCAAGATGAACTGTGCATTTCTGGATATCGGAGTACGGAAAGTAGGCTTTTATTGCTTCTGATATACCGCTGAAATCATCGCAGATAAACATCAAAACCTTTTTCATCCCCCTGTTGATTAAATCCTGGAGTACATCCATCCAGGTGGACTTATTCTCACTTCCAAAGAATGAGTAAAATCCAAGAAGAGATTTATTTGCATTTGTGTCTATTCCTACAACAGTGTAAACAACAGCTTTTTTAACCCTTTTGTCTTTTTCGTCTTTAACCATACAGTGGTATGCGTCAATATAGAGAAAATAGTAGTTTTCCTGAAGCTCTTTTTCTTTAAATTCGACAAATTGTTTTCTTATATACTCAAATATCTCGTCATAAGCCTTTTCACTGAAATCTAAACCCCTTAATTTCATTTTATACACAATCTCTTGTTTTGAATCTCCGTTGATTAGAAAAGAAAAGATTAAATCTTCAAAACTCTCATCATATCTTTGATATTTTGGAGGAAGAAGATTAGAGCGGAAGTTTCCGCTCCTTGTTCTTGGGACATCCAACTCCAATTTGCCAAGACCCGTGTTTAAGCTCCTTTTGTAGTTTCCGTTTCCCTTATCCTTTGGATTTTCCAACAGATACTCATATCTCTCTTTCCCCATAATTTCAATCAATAGCCCTTCCATTAGTGCAGCCAATTTATTTTTCCCATATTCGTCTAATTCTTTTATTACATCCATATCACTCATAACCTCTTTTAACATCTCTTTGTTCATTTTCTTAATTCCTCCTACTTTTTCTTCTTTCCTTCTGTTTTGTTCTTTTTTGTTACTTTTACTGAGTTCCACATCAATCCTGTATGTGGTCTAAAGACCATAAATTTTAATAAATTACCACACAGACACAAGAATATTTTAAGTCCCGGTGTAACTCCTGATTTGGGGCTTTACGGATTTGTGAAGATAGGGAAAAACAAAAGAATGGTTGAATGGAATCGCACCATAACACTAACTACAAAGGATGCCTATTTGATAAGCAAAGGACATCCAGCTTTCAATATCTACTATGCATACAGGGAATATAGCGGAGGCAGAGCATCCGGCTTTAAGAATACGATTTACTTTAACTCAAAAGCCGTTAGCATACAAAGCAACCTTTCTCTAAAACCCAAACAGATTAAATATGTTTTCACCCAAGCATATATAGGTCCAAAAGACGGCACTCTTTGCTTTAAAATTGATTCCGGAAACAACATCTCAGAAAAAAGAGAGGACAATAATAATGGTTGTATAAATGTAAAATTTTCAGGTTTTTCAGCGCCTCATACAAATACGGGTGGCAAGTATAAGAATATAAAAAGCTATATGCCCAAAGCAATCAATGTTCCCAAAAAGAAACCCAATGTTGTCCTGCCGGGTGATAAGGTCAAAAACGGAGCGGCTGTTCAATAAAACACCGTGGGCGAGGCTAACGCCTCGCTTTTTTCTTTTAAAAAACCACAAGTTATCCCTTATTTTTACAAACCTGACACATTTTGATATTGAATATTTCTTTCAAATATGTAGCATACTAAAATTTAAAAGCAGGAGGTGCTTATTAAACCGAAGAACAAAGGTTTGCTTGAGATGTTTTTTGCAACGTTTATATGGGGTTCAATTCCGCTTTTTTCGATTTGGTGCGCCCTGCCCTCTCCCGTGTTTGTGTTTTTCAGGGTTTTGTTTGCCTTTCCGTTTATGCTGTTTTACTCTTTAAAAAAGTTGGGCAGAAAGGAGCTGTTCAACGTAAAACCCGTACTACCGCTGATACTTTCAGGGATTGTGCTATCGCTTAACTGGATATTCTTTTTCTGGGCAATAAACATTACTGATATTGCCACGGCTGTGGTGTTATACTATTTCGGTCCCGTATTTACAATCATTCTTGCCGTTATTTTCTTAAAAGAACCGTTAAGCAAAACTCTAATTGTTGCCACAATAACAGCGTTTGCAGGTGCATTTTTGACATTTGCTCCCTCTTTCAAACCTGGAGGCTCGTTTTTTGGCGTTATTATTGCCCTCTTGTCGGGTTTGCTTTACGGACTTCTCGGCTTCATATCCAAAATCGCCACATTCAACCACTCATCAATAAAAATAACCACATACCAGATATTCATATCTATGTTTTTCACCTTCCCGTTTGTTTTTTTCTTTCATTTTGCTTTGAATCTTTATGTGCTTTTATTGTTAATCGTTACTGGAATAGTCCATACAGCCTTAGCTCTTTTTTTATGGTACGATTCCCTAAATTATATAAAGGTTTCAATAAGCGCCGTTTTTTCTTATTTAGACCCGTTTTTTGCAATAGCACTCGGTTTCGTATTCCTAAATCAGAAACCCGGCTTACTTCAAATTGCAGGCGGTATTCTAATAACCGCATCAGGTATCATAATTACACTTAAAGAAAGCAGAAATTAAAAAATCTCGCTAAATCTTCTCATAAAAAGTCTTAAAACCTTGAATAAAAAACATTAATGGTGTATTATTTTTGTATGTTCGGTGAATATTTAAAAATGTTTCTGCACCACACGATTACTCTTCTTACTATTGTCAATCCCATAGCCGCTGCAAGCATAATGCTCTCCCTTCTGCCGCCTGACAACGATAAAATCGTTAGATCGACAGCTAAGAAGGCGACTCTTATAGTACTGGTAGCCTCTTTTATAACGCTTTTTCTCGGCGAAATGATATTTAAGCTTTTTGGTATAAGCGTTCTATCCATTGAGGTTATAGGTGGAATAATTATTATGTTGATTGCCATTAATATGGTTTACGGAGAGCACTCCAAAGCACGTCATTCGCCCGAAGAAAGAGATGAAGCCAAAGAAAAAGAAGATATTGCTATTGTTCCTTTGGGAATTCCAATACTTTTCGGTCCGGGCGTCATTGCCGTACTGATTTTGCTTAATAATCAACTAAACGGACTCTATTCCTATATAGTTGTGTCATTTTCAATAATCACTGTTGGCATTGCCGTTTATCTGACACTCCTATACGCAGCTAAAATCGACAAACTGTTAGGTGTTACAGGTATAAAAATACTTACGAGAATTATGGGTCTTATTCTCGGAGCCATTGCCTCTCAAATGTTGATAAACGGCATAAAAGGTCTTTGGAACGGATAATAAGGCAGCTTTATGAAAAAACGTAGAAGCTTCTTGCTTCTCGATACGGTTATTATAGGGCTAATAGGTGCGGCAAGCGCTCAAATATTCGTATTTTTGCTAAAGATTGTCGGGTATTACTCTTTAACCTTAATAGCCGGATATACACCGCCAGATGTATTAAACATATTAACAGATTCAAAGGTAAACCACACATACCATACATTATTGATTCTACCGGTTATAGTGGTCGGCGGGTTAATTTCGGGATTCTTGGTTTATACTTTTGCACCTGAAGCCGAAGGACACGGAACGGATACGGCTGTCAGAGCCTTCCACAGAACGGGAGGATATATCAGAGCTATCGTTACACCGCTGAAAATAATAGCATCGGCAATAACAATAGGTACAGGGGGTTCAGCAGGAAGAGAAGGACCGACGGCACTGTTTAGTTCAGGTGTAGGCTCGATTTATGCCGATTTCAGAAAAGCTACTATAGAAGAAAGAAGGCTTTTTGTTTTAATAGGTATGGCTTCGGGCTTATCGGCAATATTCAGAGCCCCTATCGGAACATCAATATTTGCCATTGAGGTCTTGTACAGCGATATGGAGTTTGAGGCAAGCGCTCTTGTTTATACGCTTCTTGGTTCAATTATAGCTTATGTAGCAACCGGTTTTATTATGGGTTGGCACTCTATCTTCAACGTGCCCCCAAACCTTCAAGCCACAAATTTAAACGTTTTTCTTTATCTGTCCGTTTTGGGGCTGTTCAGCGGCGTTATAGGTGTTATTTTACCAAACGTATTTTATTACACACGTGATTTTTTTCACAAAATCAAGATACCTCCTCACTTCAAACCGGCACTTGGAGCGCTTCTTGTGGGTTTAATAGCCTTAGAGCTTCCACAGGTTCTCGGGGGTGGATACGGCTGGATTCAAGACGCAATAGACGGCAGAATTGTTGTCGGACTGCTTTCAATGCTGTTGATAGCAAAGATGTTTGCCTTTACTTTTACCGTATCGTCCGGGGGTTCTGGCGGTGTATTTGCACCGACACTTTTTTTGGGAGCAATGCTCGGAGGAATAGCCGCTCATATTTTTCACCAATCCTCAGCCGTCTTTGCGGTAATAGGAATGGCTGCCGTTTTCGGTTCTGCAGCAAGGGCACCGCTTGCAACAATCATTATGGTAACGGAAATGACCGGCGGATACAGCCTTCTGTCGCCGGCAGCTTTCACGGTTTTACTTGCATATCTTATCCAAGTCACGTTAACCGACAAGTTAGAATTAAAATACTCAAGTTTATACGAAGCACAGGTTTTAAACAAATCTCACTCTCCGGTGCATCAAATAGAAACGCTAAAAAACATCCTTTTGTGCAATTTAAGCTATCTGTCTATAGATGCTAAAGCTCTTAGTGATGACAAAATACTCAATCTCTTGGAATCCGGCATTCCAATAGAGCTTCAAAATGGTAAAACTCTCTTTTTTGGGACATTAACAAAAAATATAGAAGCAGAAAGGATAAACGGCGAGCTATTCTACAAAGAAACCAAAATTTTATATATTTTTAGAAAGGGTGTTTGGCTGCATCCAAACGAGGCAGATTACCTAAGAGAAAAAGATGAGGTTTTGGTGTGTGGAAATCAAGATGCCATAGATAGCATAAAAGAAGATTTCAACCGTATATCATACATATTCTCCAAGCTAAAAAATCAACACATAAGACTGGAGAAATACACAAAAAAATACATACCCTCAAAATAACACCTATTTAATACTTTTTAAAACCTATTATTAAAATTGTGCTCTATAAAACGGGCGGTATTTTGTCTATTTTTTGTAAAAAAGCATAAAAACCGGAGATTCTTATAACATAATCCACAATCTTTTGCGGCTTATGGATGAATGTATTTTTTCCTATTGTTTTCCTGTTTTTCGATACGGCAAGAAGAATCTGCAAACCGGCTGAAGTCATATATTCCAGTTTCTCAACATTAAAAATAACATCCTTAGAGCAGCCATCCAATCTTTCTTCTATCTTTTTGCCTATAAAACGGGCATTGACGGAATCAAGCCTGCCTTCAATAGTAACAATAAGACTGTCTTCGGTTTCTGTGAATTTTAAACTCATATCGCTTTGGTTTTAATTTTTAACTCTACAGCACTTTTTTGCAAATATACCTCCTACAAACTGACCGATAAAATAAGCGCTTATCATAACAGGAAACGTGTAAAGTTGAAATCCAAGCCCCGACAGCAGCCTTAAAGCAATAACAAAAGGAACGGGAACATGCACCCATATAAACCACTGCTTTGAGAATTTTTCGCTTTTTCCTCTTAAATAACCGAAAGGCAGGTTAATTAGCACAACAAGCAGTGCCGTTGTTTGCAAACTCATTTGACGCTCCTTAAACTTTTTATTTTTATATTTTTTAAATTCATTCTCAACCTTCTTTGCTGTCTATCCTCGAATATTATCGATGAGGGTATTTTCTTACCGTCTATGTTTTTACAAGACAATACCATTATTTCTGGGTTGTCGTTACTGCAAAGTTCGGTAAAATGCCTCATTGTATATAGTATCATAGGTTTGTATTGCGATAAATCGTTTCCGTTTACGTTCAATTTTTTATAGACCTTGCCGGTCTGATAGTTTTTTAGAAAAACGGTGTTGTCTTGTGCATAAACACCGTATATGGAAAATCCGAATGTGTTTACCACATCAAGTCTCAAACTATTTTTGGATATTGAAAAAAAACCGTCAAACTCATTTTTATTATAAAACGCCCTAAATGTGCCGTTAATGCTCTCGTTCGACTTAACCGCTTTAAATGTTGTGCACGAACTCAAACTAACAGCTGCCAAAAAAGCTGCAAATAGAATCTTTAATCTCATTTGTTTTTATAACCTCTTTCTTTAATTTAGGCAGTGAATCCACAAACACCTTTCCGTATGTCTTTCGTATTATTCTCGAATCGGTTACCAGAATTACACCCCTGTCGTTTTTATCTCTTATCAGCCTTCCAAAGCCCTGCCTGAACTTCAAAACGGCTTTGGGTAAAGAGTATTCAATAAAAGCGTTAACCCCTTGACGCTTCATAACCTCATACCTTGAACTCTCAACAGGAGTGTTGGGCACCTCAAAGGGCAGCCTCGTTATAAAAACTATCGACAAAGCATCTCCCTTTACATCTATTCCTTCCCAAAAACTGCTTGTTGCAAACAAAAAACTCCTGTTTTTCTTAAATTCCTTCAGTGTTTCAAAGTTATCAAAATCGCCCTGTCTCAAAACTACAAAGCCCAAACTCTCAAGCCTTTCGCAACTTAATTCGTATGTTTTATTCAACATCCTGTATGAGGTAAAAAGAATCAATGCACCTGCATCAATATTCTTTATCCCTTTTGCAATACTCACTATACACTTAGATAAGGCATTTGCATACTCAGGCGAATCCGGAAAAGGTGTGTCGCTTGTTATAACGAGCTTACTCGTGGAGTCGTAGTCAAAATTGTTTTCTGCTATAAATTCATTCGCTGTATCCACACCAACGGTTTTTTTAAAAAAATCAAAGTTACCGTTTACGGATATAGTGGCAGAGGTAAAAATAACGCTTTCCGCTCTTTCGTAAATATTTTCCCTAAGCGCTTCACTGATTGACAAAGGCGTTATGTTGAAATGAACATAGGTTTTAGTTTTTTTAATCCATTTTATATCAGAGACCTCATTCTCAAAAAAAAGATTTAAAGCATCCGAATAATCACTTAAAGATTGCGCTATCGCGGATATATCAACACTATCTTTCCAATGTTTCAGTTTAAGTGAGAGGTTGGAAACGGTATCAGACAGGGCGTTTATGTGCGGTTTAATCTTATAAAGGTTATCTGCATTGACGGTAATCTCATCCTGTTTAAAGCCGCCGAAAAACTCTAAAACATCCTCTATCGCCCTTCTTACCTCTTTTATATAGCTCACACATTCGGTTTTATTTTTGTCTTCTGCAATATCAGACAAAAGCCCAGCCTCTTTACGTTTCTTTTTTATATAAAGCCTGTCCAAAAGCTTTGAAATCTCAGCAGTGGATACAGTTTGCGTAAAATAGTTTGTGGCATTTTTTTCCAGATTGTGAGCCTCGTCGAAAATAACGGCATCGTAATCGGGTAAAACACCGGCTTCTTTAACCAAAGCGTCTGATAAGACGATATGGTGGTTTGCAACTATCAAATCGGCAGATTCAAGCAAAGCCCGCGCTTTATAATAAAAGCATCTGTTTTTATAGTATGGGCATTTGGTATGTGCGCAGGTTAAACTTGTGCTTGCAACCGACTCCCATAAAGTTTCGTCAATTGTGGTATCAGATGTGAAAAATTCAGCCTTAACGCCTGTCTTCGTTGAGTTTACAAACGATTTTAACTTTTCATAAGAACCGTCCTCAAACAAAAACAGATTTCCCTTCTCAAAAATAGAATCAACTTTTCTTTTGCAAAGATAGTTTGACCTGCCCAATGCCACCTTTGCATTAAAATCGATAATATTTTTAAGAACAGGCAGGTCTTTTTCCATAAGCTGCCTTTGCAGATTGATTGTATTTGTAGAGACAACAACCTTTAGAGAGTGTTTTTTTGCATACAAGATAGAAGGAATAAGATACGCGAGGCTTTTCCCCGTTCCCGTAGGTGCTTCAAAAATACCAAACTTACCCTCCTCAAGACAGTTTTCAATCTCTTTAGAAAGTTTAACCTGCTCTTTTCTTTCTTCGAAGTCCTTGAAAATCTTTTGAATTCTGCCGAATATCTCTTCTATTGATAAAACAGGTTTTTCAGGCTCACCTAAAACAACTACCTTCTGGCTCTCTTTATCAAAAAACAGCAGATAGTCTATAACATCCCTGTATTGAACCCCAATATCGAAAGCATCTTCCATACTATCCGAAAAAACAAGAACATCTCCATAAAGATTACCTTCGACTTTTTCTTCTATTTTAACTACTTCTTCGGATATGTTAACTCTAAACACGGATGGGGTCTCGCTTTTGTTTAAAATTGCAAAAGAATCCTTATTTATCCTCATTCTCTATCGAATTCCACCGGATAATTCCCATCAAAGCAGGCAAAACAGTACCCCGTTTCACCAACGACTTTTTTCAGTCCTTCAATGGATAGATATTCCAAAGAATCAGCCGTGGTGTATTTTCTTATCTCTTCCGTCGAGTGAGAGGATGCAATCAATTCCCTTTTTGTGGGCGTATCCATGCCGTAAAAACATGGAGAGATGACAGGAGGTGAGGATATTCTCAAATGCACCTCTTTGGCGCCGGCACTTTTTAACATTTTAACTATTCTTTTGCTCGTTGTCCCCCTAACTATGGAGTCGTCAACAACAACAACCCTTTTGTCTTTAAGAACATCTTTTGACGGATTAAGCTTTAACCTAACTCCAAAATGCCTGATTGTCTGGGTAGGTTCGATAAAAGTTCTGCCGACATAGTGATTTCTTATCAGACCGAAATCAAAAGGAATACCGGATTTCTTTGAAAATCCCAAAGCCGCCGGGACGCCCGAATCTGGTGTAGGTATAACAATATCGGCTTCGACAAAAGACTCCTCAGCCAATACTTCACCCATCCTCTTTCTGATTGAGTATATATTTTTCCCCCATAGGTAGGAATCAGGTCTGGAGAAATATATATATTCAAACACACACTTTTTTTCATTTGTTGCATCAAACACATTTGAGTAGTGCTTTACACCTTCGTTTCCTGCAACGACAATCTCTCCTGGACTTATATCTCTTATAAACTCCGCACCTATCAAATCAAATGCGCAAGTCTCGCTTGCAAAAACGGTGGCATCGTCAAGTTTTCCCATAGACAGAGGTCTGAAACCCCAAGGGTCTCTTATTGCGTATATCTCATTTTCTCTCATAATTATCAATGAAAAAGCGCCCTTCAACACCTTAACCGCATCTGTCAATCTGTCAAAAAACGTTGTTTTCTGACTTCTTGCGATCAGATGTATAATAACCTCGGTATCGGAATTAGAGTTGAATATGGCTCCGTCATCAACGAGTTTCTTTTTTATTCTATTTGCATTTATTATATTTCCGTTGTGTGCTATGGCTATCTGCCCCATATCGAAATGTGCAAAAAGAGGCTGTATGTTCGCAATTGAATCATCTCCAAAGGTTGAATACCTGTTGTGACCTATCGCAACATTTCCTCTCAAAGATGATATACTGTTTTTATTAAACACATCATTTACAAGCCCACAGCCCTTATGTTCGTAAAATTGAATCCCGTCCGTTGAGACTATGCCAGCGGCCTCCTGCCCTCTGTGTTGGAGAGCATGGAGACCCAGATAGACATAATTTGCAGCTTCAGATTTGTTGTATATTCCTACGATGCCGCAATATTCCTTTAAATTCATTTTAGGTTCAATACATCCTGCATATTGTAAAAACCCGGCACCTTATCTATAACCCACTTTGCCGCTTTCAACGCACCGAGAGCAAACGTATCCCTTGAAGTTGCTTTGTGTGTCAACTCTATTCTTTCTCCCAATCCTGCAAAAACAACGGTATGATCTCCCACAACGTCTCCGCCTCTTAAACTCATTATACCGATTTCCTGCCTGTTTCTTTCACCGATATTTCCCTGCCTTCCGTAAACGGCAACATCATCCAAATTTTGACCTATACCTGCCGCTGCATGTTCTGCCAATTTCAATGCCGTTCCGCTCGGCGCATCCTTCTTAAATCTATGGTGCATCTCAACAATCTCTATGTCATAGTCGTCTTTTAAAATTTTTGCAACATCTTCCACCAATTTAAAGAGGATATTCACGCCCAAACTCATATTGGGGGCAAGCACTATTGGAATCCTAACGGATAGTTTTTTTATTTCATCAAGCTCCTCAGGTGAAAATCCCGTGGTTCCTATAACCATAGCTTTTTTATTTTCGGCGGCAGCTCTGACGTTTGAAAGAGTTGATGCAGGTGTGGAAAAATCTATTATAACCTCACCGTCATCCATAACATCGTCGAGTTTATAGGTAACCTCAATATTTTTTTCACCGATACCGCAAACAGCTCCCACATCGTTTCCTATATATTTCGAACTTTTTGCCTCAATTGCACCGATTAACTCCAATTCGTCATCATTTTCAATAAGGGCGCAAATCCTTTTCCCCATTTTTCCGCCTGCGCCGCATACTACAGTTCTTATCATACAACCCCCTATTTTATTAACTTCATATCTTGCAAGACTGCTCTTAGTTTTTCTTTATTATTTCCACTCATCTTGCACAGAGGCAGCCTAAACTCCTCTTCTATTAACCCCATCAAATAAACAGCGGTTTTTACAGGTATGGGATTCGTTTCATAGAACATCGCTTCGTGCAGTTTAAACATCTTATGGTGCAGCTTTTTTGCCTCTTCGTAGTTTCCGGCAGCTATTTCGTCATACTGTCTCGCCACCAAATCCGGTGCAGCGTTTGCCGTTACGGAAATTACACCGACTCCACCGATTGACATCATAGGTAGTGTCAAAAAGTCATCTCCGCTTATTACCTCGAAATTGTCCGCCTTGCCCTCTATAATTTTTGAAACCTGATTTAGAGAGCCGCTTGCCTCTTTTATGCCGATTATATTGTCAATCTCAGAAAGCCTGATTGCAGTTTCGGGTAGAATATTGACACTCGTTCTTCCGGGAACGTTGTACAAAACAAGTCCTACTTTGATATTCTCCGCTATTGTTTTGTAGTGTTGGTATAATCCCTCCTGTGTAGGTTTGTTATAGTAAGGAGATACGGAAAGAATGGCATCAGCACCGGCTTTTTCAGCAATATTGGCAAGCTCTATAACCTTTTTTGTATTGTTTGTTCCTGCTCCGGCTAAAACGGGTATTTTCCCTTTACACTCCTCAACGCTAACCCCTATAACACGTTCATATTCATCTAAAGAAAGCGTAGCTGCCTCACCGGTTGTTCCACAAGGCACCAAACCGTCAATTCCGTTATCTATCTGCCTTTTTATCAGTTTTCTAAAACTATCCTCATCAAACTTACCGTTTTTAAAAGGTGTAACAATTGCAACCATTGCCCCTTTTAACTCAAACATAATTCCCCCCTAAAAATTAATACTTCCAAGCTTCTTCTGTCATAGTTCCTATATAAGTTAACGTTGCATCCCCTTCAAGAAACACTTTTTGAATTTCGTTTTGTTCGGCTTCAACATAGATCCTTAAAATTTTTCCGCTTCTTGTATGAACATTAACGGGTGAAACAGCTTTTTTGTTGAGCATTGCCACGAGGGCAACAGCTGTAGCACCTGTTCCGCAAGCCAATGTTTCTCCCTCAACTCCACGCTCGTAGGTTCTCATTTTAATATTTTCCTCATCCACTATCTCTGCAAAATTGGCATTTGTACCGTCGGGCTTGAAATATTCGTGATATCGAGTTTTTGCTCCAAGTTCATTTACATCTACATCATCAACATTATCCACAAAATAAACAACGTGCGGAACTCCCGTATTTATGAAGTTTGCTTCCAAATCAATGCTTTCAAGTTTAAAACCGCTCTTATAATCCTTAGGCATCGTCAATTGAACCTTAACGGAGTTCAAACCCGTTATCTGTGCACTAATTATACCCGCTAATGTTCTAAATCTCATCTCAATCGGCGCCAAATTATTTAGATATGCGAATCTTGCGGCACATCGCGAGCCGTTTCCGCACATCTCAACCTCAGCCCCGTCATTATTAAAAAATCTCCACCTGAAATTACACTCATCGTCCTTTTCTATTAAAATCAAGCCGTCTGCACCGACCGAAAGAGCCCTTGTGCAAACCTTTATCACAAAATCCCTTACGGAGATGTCCAGATTTTCCTCTACGACCTTCTCTTGATTGTTGATAATTATGAAATCGTTTCCGCTTCCGTTCATCTTAAAAAATGGTATTTTCTTCATAGGGTTTCACCTTTTATCAAATCCTCAAGATTCTCTCTTTGTCTTATTATTTTATAGTCGTTTCCATCAACCATTACCTCTGCCGCTTTCGCTCTTGAATTGTAGTTGCTCGACATCGTAAATCCGTATGCTCCGCTGCTGAACACGGCAAGATAATCACCGTTTTGTGCATCCTCAATCTCGTAGTCTCTCGCCAAAAAATCACTCGTTTCACATATCGGACCTACAACGTCGCACACTATTTTTTCGTTTTGCCCTCGTTTTATCGGCTGAATTTCCTGGAAAGCTCCGTAAAGAGAAGGTCTTATCAAATCGTTCATTCCAGCATCGACAATAATAAAGTTCTTGTTAACATTTTTTTTATGATAAACAACCTTCGTCACCATAATGCCGCCGTTACCGACAAGAAATCTGCCCGGTTCACACACAAGCAAAACATCCTCAAAGTCTTTAAAAGCCTCCTCAACCTGTTTGGCGTATATTTCAACAGAAGGCGGGTTGTCTTTTTGCTTGTCATACACTATTCCAAGCCCTCCGCCGACATCTACCGCTTTAAATTCTATGCCTTTTAAAAGCAGTTCTTTCATAAGATTGGCAACCTTAACCGATGCATCGTAAATCGGAGTCGAATCAAGTAACTGGCTTCCTATATGGAACTGAACTCCGTAAATTTCTATATTGTCAAGCTCTTTTGCTTTTAAATAGGCATCAAAAGCCTCCTCATACGGAATACCGAATTTATTTTTCTTTAAACCTGTTGAAATATAAGGATGGGTTTTGGGGTCAACATCAGGATTCACCCTAAATGCAATTCTCGCTTTTTTGTTAAGCGATTTTGCCACATCGTTAACCGCATAAAGCTCGTCGGTTGATTCAAGATTCAGCATCATAATCTCATTTTCAATGGCATATTTTATCTCATCCTTTGTTTTGGCAACACCGCTAAAAACAATTTTTGACGGTTCTATATTTGCTTTAAGTGCTCTGAAAAGCTCACCTTTTGAGACTATATCAGCTCCGCTTCCCAATTTTGCAAATGTGTTTATAACGCTTAAATTACTGTTTGCCTTAACGGCAAAGGATATGCAGTGCTTTCTTGAAAATGCCTCGTCAAATTTCTTAAACTGTTCTTCAAAATGCTGTTTTGAATAGATATAAACCGGCGTTTTAACATCCTTTGCAATATCTTCCACTTTCACATTCTCAACATATAATTCGTTATCAATATATTGAAAACCCATTGAAACCTCCTAACTGTTTATGAGTATTTTATCCAAATAGCTTACAAAATGCAATAATTCTATATTCATACCGGCAACTCTAATACCCCCGCCTATCTGCATCATACATCCCGGACAGGCGGTAACAAGACTCTGTAAACCGGCTTTTGAAATGTTATCTACTTTATCCTCAAGGAGTTTTTTTGAAATATGAGGGTGCATAATGGAGTAGCTACCTGCAAAACCGCAACATCTGTCCGCATCGTCTATTTCTATGAAGTTAGGTTCGTTATCCAATAAAAAATCGTGCAGCATTTGAGAGTAGTTTAAACCTCTTTTTAAATGACACGGGTGGTGATAACCGACAAATGAGCCGAGTCTATCCGTTTTTATGTTATTTTTTAAGATAAAATCAACAAAAAAGGCTCCTGCACACACTACTTTTGACGACAACTCTTCAGCCTCTTTGTTTTCGCTTAATAAAAGATAGTCTCTTTCTATCATATGGGCGCAGTGCGGGTCTAAAAATAGTATTTTATCACAGTTTAAAGATAGCAGATAGTCAATATTTACAGAAGCTGCTTTTTTAGCAGAATTTCTCTCGCCGTTATACCAGGCAGGCGCACCGCAGCAGGCTTTCTGTTTTATAACCCTAAGCTTAAGCCCCAACTTTTTTGCAACCGAAAGGGCATCTTCTCCTATATTCGTATATAAAAAATTTGTTGAGCAGCCGGCAAACAGACACAATGAAGAATCACCGCTTTTAATTATATCAAACGAAGGTTTAATACCGGGAAGCGGTCTGTAATTGACGCCTAAAGTCTCATCAATAAATTTTATATTTGTTCTTAGCTCGTTTTTGAATAGAAAATGGCTCAACAGCGCACCTATACGCAAAATAGGATAGTAATTTTCAAGGTGCTTTATTATTAAACCCTTGATGCCGGGAGTCGTCTTGGTATTCTCAGCTTTTATGGAAAGTATCATCTTTTGCAAATTTATTTTTGATGAGCATATCTCATCACAAGCCATACAACCTATACATAGATTTGCATATTCCCTTATATCGGGCGTATCCTGTGTGGCATAGGAAAGCAGTATTCCAATAGGACCCGCATAGGTTTTTCCTCTGAAAAATCCTCCTCCTACTGTGGTATAAACCGGGCAGGCGTTTTGACAGGCTCCGCAGCGAATACAATTGAGAATTTCTTTGTATTGTTCGTTTTGCCTTAATTTATTTCTTCCGTTATCAACTAAAACCACATAAAATTTACCAAACGGCTTTTTTAACACATCTATATAGCTTGTTGTAATCTGCCCCGTAGCAGCTTTTGGAAGCAGCTTCAGCATCTCAAAGGCATCACCGTCACTTTCAACAATCTTATCTATCCCCATAACGCATATAAGTATTTTTTGTCTTATTACATTTTGAACATTACCTTCGTTGCTAACTATAAAAAAAGAACCGCTTTCAAGAGATGCCGCATTTGCACCTATTATGCCGCATTGGGCATCGTAAAAATCTTTCCTTATTTTCTCTTTGGAGAAATCTACCATTTTTTTAATATCAAGCGGAATATTTTCCTTAAAAACCCTGTTTAAAAGTTCATTTATCTTTTCTTTAGGCATATGGATGGCTGGAGCGGTCATATGGGTCGGCGGTTCGTTATTGATTTGAACCAACCACTCTCCAAGGTCTGTCTCTTTAACATCAAAAGTCAGATTATCCAAAAAATGATTTAGTTCAATCTCTTCCGTTGTGAGAGACTTCGACTTTACAACCTTTTCTACGGCATTACTCTTCAATACGGTTAAGATATAAGATTGGGCGTCTTCTTTGTTTTCTGCCAGAAAAACCTCAATTTTTCGTTTTTGGAGTATTTTTATAAACTGCTCAAGGTTTCCGTCCATATCTTGAACTGAGGTTTCTTTAATAGCTTTAACTTTTCTTTTAAGAGTCTCTATATCGTAAAGCGTCTCGATTTTTTCTCTTTTGGCAAAGTAATTTTGTCTTAACCTATCTAAAGCGTTATTTAAAAATTGATTTTGGGCATAATATTGTTCACTTTCCATATTTTCTGCCCATACGCTTACTCTTTTGTCTTCTTTTTATCTCTCTTGAGACCTTCATACGTACGTAAAATACGAAAAAGACCAAAAGAAAGGTAAAAATGCCCAATATAACGGTTGGCAAAGTATAGCGGTTTTTTTCCATATTTTTGTTTATCTGTTTTTTAATTAAAACCTGTTTGTGATTGCTCGATAAGCCTGCTGTTGAGGCAGCAGTCACACTGCTTAAAGCAAAGAAGGATATAAATACTACAACAAACAGAACCTTTAATTTGAGTATTACCATAGCGGTTCTATGACAACTCTACGCGGAATATGAAGCCTGTCAATATCAAATACGGCTTTTTTGTTGCATATTTTTTTGGCAAACAGCTCAACCGGCTTTCTCGTTTTTAAATTTATAACCTTAACAAACATAGCATATCCTTTATACGTGTAGGCGTATGTGCCGTAAATAAAGTAATTAAAACCTTTTTGAGGAACAATTGTCGTGTTTGAGCTGTTTTGTTTTAACCATTTGGAGTTATCTATAACTGAAGCATCCGCTTTGCATATACTCCACAGCTTTGTTTTTAAATCAAAAGCAAGATAGCGACCGTCTTGCGTGACCCTTTTGTTTAGAGTATCTATAAAGTTTCCTACGGCAATATCTGTAATATTATCTCTGCAAATCGCCGCAGCTATGGAGTTCATCGTACTTTCAAGGTTATCCATATAGGCAATTCTGTTTTTTATATCTATATTGTCTCCAACGCTGAAGGGTCTAAGATTTACACAAGCCTGAAGCATAAAACCGATAAGTATAGTAAACAAAAAAACAAATTTCTTCATAACTAAAAAATACAACGATACTCGATTGTAGTCAAGACAATAATACGAAAGAAAGGTTTAACACGCTATATCGGGCAATTTTTTAAAAATAAAAACATTCTTGCTCCAAAAGCACTTATTAAATTTACGATACAGTCTTAATAAATTGCTCTTAAATACTGCTTGGGCAAATCGACCCTGCAATTAAGAGTTTTGGCTGCGTGAATCGCCCAATACGGGTCATACAACAAAGCTCTTCCCAAAAAAACAGCATCCGCCTGGAAAGATGAAATAATATGCTCCGCCTGATACGCATTAACAATCATGCCTACACTGCCCGTCGGCAAATTTACCTCTTTTTTTATTCTGTTTGCAAATCCTGTCTGAAAACCGCAGCTTTCTTTGACTGTGGCATAGTTTACAAGTCCGCCGCTGCTGACATCAATAAAATCAACCCCAATCTCCTTCAGCTTTTTTGCAAGCTCAACAGACTGGTCTATATCCCAACCGCCTTCAACCCAATCCGATGCCGAAATTCTAACGAACAAAGGTATATCTTTAGGAACAGTCTTTTTGACGGATTTTGCAACATCAAGTGGAAACCTGCATCTGTTCTCAAAATTTCCTCCGTACATATCGCTTCTTTTGTTGGATAAAGGCGACAAAAACTCGTGCAGAAGATAGCCGTGTGCCATATGAATTTCTACAAAATCAAATCCTGCTTCCACACACTTCAACGCTGCATTTTTAAAATGCTCTATCGTATTTTGAATATCAAGTTGAGTCATTACCTTGGGGATTTGGGATTTATCGTCAAACGGTATAGGGCTTGGTGCTATAATATCCCAACCGCCTTCTTCTTTACTTAAAGACTTCCCGCCTCTCCAAGGAACATCTCTCGAGCCTTTCCTCCCCGAATGAGCTAACTGCAAACCGATTTTGCACTCGTATTGTTTTACCGAATTAACCAAAATCTCAAGCTCTTTCTTTTGTTCATCATTCCATATACCCAAATCAAACGGGCTGATTCTGCCGTTTGGTTCAACAGCAGTAGCCTCAAGAACAACTACACCAACGCCTCCGACGGCACGAGAAATATAGTGGGTTTTGTGCCATTCGTTAATAAGACCGTTCGTTGCGGAATATTGGCACATCGGTGACATAAAAATCCTATTTTTTACCTGCATAGTGCCTATTTTAATAGGCGAAAACAAAGCACTCTCCACTTTTTCCTCCTTTTTTATCTAAAAAAGTAACTCTCAATAAAAGTTTACACCTGATACCCTCTCAAATTCAAGCAAACTAAAATCTATAGTTTTTAATCGTTTAAAATTCCTTATAAAACGGTAGAGTTATATCTTACAGTCTTTTAACAACTATAACTATACGCCTGTTAACCGGATCTTTTGGGCTTGTACCGGGCATAGGTCTTGTGTCGGCATACCCTATTACGCTGCTGAACCTGTCTTTGGCGACACCGTTTAACTCAAGCTCCTTCAAAGCTGCGTTGGCTCTCATAGAAGATAAATCCCAGTTGGAAAATTTAGTTCCTACATAACTTGTGGCGTCGGTATGACCCTCAATAACTATTTTATTTGATATTTGCCTTAACTGCTTTGCCACCGCATCAAGAATTTCTTTTGCATACGGTTCAAGTTCGGCAGAACCCGGAGCAAACATAGGTCTGTTATTTTTATCAAAAATTATTATCCTCAAGCCCTCTTCGGTTATCTCCATCTTTATTTGATTTTTATACTTCAGCAGCTCTTTATTTTGGAATATCGTTCTTTTAATCTTTGTCATCAAGGTATAAAGGTTGAGCAGACTCTTCTGTTTACCCACACCGCCGCCACTGTTTCTCAAAATCTTCGGTATAAGCCCTTTACCGTGAACGACCTTCTGCCTTTTTACCGTAGGAAGCGGCATTTCAGGAAGCTTGGTCGATATGGTTAAACTTCTTGAACCGATATCAAAAACACCTTTTGAAGGAAGTTGTGTAGAACCCTCCGTTAGAGACGTTGCACCCGGGTTTGTGAAGTATGTTGAAAGCACCTTTCTTTGTTTTACGTTGGTTGCCGCAATCAGCCACATAACAAGGAAAAACGCCATCATAGAGGTCATAAAGTCTCCGTATGCAACCTCCCAGGCGCTTCCTCCGCCCTCTTCACACTTCTTCTTTTTGCACTTCTTAACTATGCCGCCTTCGTTTTCTTCAGCCATATCACTTACCTTTAACGGTTTGTTCGGCTAATTCAAAGTCCGGTCTTGCCATTGGCGGAATGCTTTCCCTAACAGCCTCCATTGCTATAATCGGTGCATCACCCTTTGCTATGTATATTATACCCGTTTTTAAAGCGGTCAGATATGCTATAAAATCTTCGTTTTTAAACTCGGCGTATTTAGCCATAGGACCGAATATTCCGTAGCACAAAAGCAATCCCAAAAAAGTTCCTGTCAAAGCTGCCGCAATGTGTTCGCCAATGACCAAAATGGAGCCTCCCAAGGCACCCATCGTCAAGATAACGCCCATAACGGCTGCAACGATACCCATACCGGGCATAGATTCAGCCAAAATACCAACCATTTTTGGCGGCGCAGATATCTCTTTTTCTATAGCCTCTATGTTGCCGTCCAGTATCTCATCAAGTTTCTCCACCTCAATGCCGGTAACCACATTTCTCAAAGCATCAATCAAAAGGTTTCTGGCATCTTTATTTTTCAGAAAAAAAGTAGCCTCCTGCATAATCGGTGACGACTCAGGGTCATCCACTATAGCCTCAAGAGACAGTATCCCGTCCTTCCTAACCTTTGTTGACAGTCCGTAAATCACCTTTAAAAGTTCGAGGTAGTTCTTTTTATTGTAAGGGTCGGGCTTTGCTACGCCCAGTATAACCTTAAAAGCTCCTTTTAGGGCATTTGGCGATGCACTTGCCAACAGCATACCGAAAAATGCACCAAGCAAAACAATATATTCACCAATCTGTATCAATACGAGTGGGTTGCCGCCTTCATAAACAAAGGCGCCCACAACAGCAGCCAAGGTAAAAATAATACCTACAGCGTTCATATCACCTCCGCAAGACTTTTATGCTCCTACATCACTAATAATCGGTCGTTTTGCCGGATTATTTAACTATTTGTTTCTTTTATCAATAACTCTGACAGCTTTACCTGCCGGTCTTTCAATTGTTCCTTCGGGAACTATCTGAATATTACAATGAAAACCAAGGAAATCATACAGTTCGTTACCCAATCTTTCAAGTTCCTCGTGTTTAAATCCGTTTTTCCTTTCGGCAATTATTGTCATAGCACCTTTGCCCTTTACCTTCTCAAGCACTATGTTGTAGTATGGCGTCAAATTTTTATACTTCATCAAAATGCTCTCGATTTGAGACGGATAGAAATTAACCCCTTTAACCTTAAACATATCGTCCGTTCTGCCCTTTAATCTGTCAACCCTTAAATGCGTCCTGCCGCAGTCGCATTTATCCCTTGATATTATTTTCGTAATATCCCTTGTCCTGTATCTCAAAAGCGGCAATCCCTCACGTGTAAGCGTTGTTATCAACATCTCACCCTCTTCTTTGTCCTCAACAACTTCAAGGGTTTCAGGATTGACAATTTCGACTATATAGTGGTCTTCCCATATATGAATGCCGTTTTTAGCTTCACAATCTATCCCCATTCCAACGCCGCCTGTTTCTGTCATTCCTATTATGTCAAACGTATCTACGTTCATCTCCTCTTCTATTCTTTCTCTCAATTCATTGCTCCAAGTCTCAGCACCGAGAATCGCCACCTTTAAGTTCGTTTTTTTAAAATCAAAGTCTATCTCTTTTGCAACCTCCATCAACCTCAAAGGGTAAGATGCAATTGCACAGATAGCTGTTGTTGAAAGTTCATCCATAAATTTCAGTTGAAGTCTGGTTCTTCCTGCTCCTATCGGGACAATAAAAGCACCTATCTTTTCGGCTCCGTAATGAAAACCGAATCCGCCGTTAAACAGACCGAAAGACGGTGTTATCTGCACTCTGTCTTTACCTGTCACGCCGGCCGCACAATAACACCTCGCCATTATCTCTCCCCACTGCTCAATATCTTTCTTTGTCATAGCGTTGATAATAGGCGTTCCAGTTGTGCCTGAACTCATATGCATTCTGTACCATTTTTCATCATCAACAACTATATGTTTAAAAGGATAGGCTTTTCTTAATTCATCTTTCTCAAGAATGGGAATTTTTCTTATATCTTCAAGGGTTCTTATATCTTCAGGTTCAATATCTTTATACTTATTCTTAAAAATAGAGCCGGAATTTTTTATTGCTTTTAACGTATTTTTCAAACCTTCAAGCTGCAGTTTTTCAATCTCCTCCCTTGGCATAGTTTCCATCTTCTTATTAAAAATCATTTTACCCCCTCATAAAAGGCTTTAATATTTTTATCAGGCATTTTAAAAGTATTCAAAACACCTACAGCATCATTTTTATCAAATATATCCTGTTTTTTAAAGAACTTTCCTAAAATAAACGAATTAGCAAAACGAACATCGCCGAATTGTTTCAATATGTCTCTTTTATCATCGTCTTTTAAAAGAACAATCCCTTCAGATGATTTAACCAAATTAAGAGCATAATTGTAGTAAAGTTTCTCCAAAACTATGCAAAAATCCGCCTCTTTCTGCGGAATATAGGGGCTTACGCCCTCCCCTATCTTCATATATATCTCAACGAGTCCGCCTTTTTTTGCCATTCCGTGAATCTCTGTGGACTTAACAGTTAAATTTTTGCCAATTGCAATCTGAGCCAAAATCTTTGATAGGGATATGGCTCCCATACCGCCTACTCCGAGAATAACAAGCTTCATTGCTCCACCTTTATAGCGCCGAATGGGCATGAAACTACACATTGACCGCAGTTTATACAGGTCGATTGGTCTATCTCCACTACGGAATCTTTAAAAATCAGAGAAGGGCACTCAAAATTATCTATGCAAACCTTGCAGCCTTCACACATATCCTTATCAACAAACACATTTTTGAACCTTATATTCTCGCTCAAGCCCTCTTTTGTATAGACACAAGGATGTTTGAGAATTACCACAGCAGGTTTATTGCTTTTTAATATATACTCTTTGGCTTTATAAAGAATATCCGTTACACTGTCAATATTATAGGCATCTTCTGTTTCTACAAACTCAACACCTGCACCTTTTACAATATTTTCTATTCCTACAGCGTTTGCTGTGCTGTTATACGAATCGGTTTCATCTTGCGGGGTTTTTTGGTTTCCCGTCATAGCAACCGTTGCGTTATCCAAAATTACAAGTAAAAATGATGCTCGGTTGTGAACTGCATTTATCAAAGGAGTTATACCGGAATGAAAAAACGTAGAATCCCCTATCGTTGCAACAATCGGCATTTTACTGCCAAAGGTTGAAAAAGATTTGTCAAACCCGAAAGCAAACGATACGCTTGCACCCATACAGTGAACCGTATCAACGGCTTTTAAATTCAAACCCAAGGTATAGCAACCTATATCTCCCGTATATATTGCCCTATTTTTAAATACCTTTTTTATCGCATAAAATGCACTTCTATGACCGCATCCCGGACACAAGGAAGGTCTTTTAAAAGGCGGAGCAGTAATGCTTTTTTCTTTTTTTTCTTTGATAATTCCACATTTAGAAAACAGCTCTTTTATAACATCAAGAGTCAACTCGCCTTCATTAGGAACAAAGCCGTTCAATCTACCCAACACGTTTTCTCTGTTTTTTACCTGCATCTCAATAAGAGGGTAGCTCTCTTCAATAACCAAAATATCTGAATGACCGTCTATCTTTTTTTGCAATTTATCAAAATTTATCGGGTACGGCATATCGAATTTAACAACTTTTACAGTACTTTCAAGATTGTATTGTTCAATAATATCACACACATAAGCAAAACTTACACCGCTTGTAATAACGAGAAATTTGCCTCTAAAATACTCTTTAAAATCGTTTTTTTGCCTGATGTTCTCTATTTTTTCATTTAAAGTTTTATGCAAAAGATATCTAAAGTGAGGTGTTGCAGCAAATCGATCTGTATCTTTGTCAAATTTAACTGCCGTATCATCTTTAAAGTTAAACTCGTCGATTTCTATATCTTCCCTTGAGTGAGAAATTCTCGTTGTTGTTCTGAGCATAACCGGGATTTCGAACTTTTTGCTTAAATTAACGGCTTGTTTTGAAAACTCATAAGCCTCTTTCGGCGTCGATGGATCTAAAACCGGAATCTTCGCAAAAAATGCCAAAAAACGTGAATCCTGTTCGGTTTGTGAGGAATGCGGACCCGGGTCATCTGCGCTGACAACAACCAATCCGCCCGGCGTTCCAACAATTGCCGTATTCATAAACGGGTCCATCGCCACATTTAAGCCTACCTGTTTGAACGTCACGGCACTTTTTATATTTGCATAACTTGCAGCCGTAACTTCTTCCATAGCCGATTTCTCGTTGACAGACCACTCAAAATATGCGTTTATCCCGTATTTTCTTTTTAACTCAATAGCCGTCGGCAGTATCTCGCTTGAAGGAGTTCCCGGATAACCGCTGATAAATCTAACCCCGGCTTCAACAAGTCCGAATGCTATTGCTTCATTGCCAGACAAAAATAGTTTCATAAATTTCCCGCTTTCACTTTTTTCCAAGCCAATTATTACAAAATATGCTTTTTTTTCAAGTTAAATCTTGATAGAGCGGCTTATCGGTTGAGTCGTTAAGCAGCTATTGGTTATCGGTGGTTAGCGGGTAGCGGATAGTATAACCCCCACCTCCATTCTTCACACTTCGTAGGTGTGAGAAATGGTAGAGGGTTTTTACTTCAAGCTTTTTTTCAAAGAAATCTCGTATTTTTTCTTTGCTGATTTTTTCTTTTGGCTGCAAATGAGATATGTCATCATCCTCAATATCATCAATATAAAGCAGTGCTGTAACAAAAAGTTTATATGTAATTCCCTCAACAATATTTTTACTATATTCAAACATCTCTCGTAGGTTCATAACATCTTTGGTTAAAAAATACACATCATAATAGTCTCTGAACTTAGCCCTTAAAAACAGCAAGTTGACTTTCATTGCAGCTATATGCTCTAATGCTGCAATATTAAACCGTGAGCTAATTTTAGGCTTCAAAAAACCCCATTTTGCATTAAAGAAAGTAACTTTGACACCATTAAGCAGCAGGTCTATTTGTTCATCTGTTTGATTCAATATTTCTTTGTCTTTAAACTGTTTTATAAAACCAAATATTTCTTTTCTATCAAAATTATCCGCATAGGTAAAAAAATCCAAATCTTCGCTTTTTCTATGGCAAAGATGAAGCGTCAATGCACTGCCGCCCACTAAAACATATTTGTCTAAAAAAGTGCAGCTATCTATCATCTCTATCAAAAAAGACTTGGTTTTAGGAAGTAAGCAATTTAAGTTTTTCAAATCTCTCATTTTTCATCCCTTTAAAATAACTGCTCTCAACATCCATGCCAAAAAACACCCTTGCTATCATTAGGTTTATTTTTATAAATCTCTTATCGCTTTTCATAGTTTTTTCCCAAACCTTTTTTACCCTTCTTTTCCCAAACAGTGTAAGAAGCAAAACTATATCATCAAAATCCGCATACTTCAAAGTATGTTCAATTAACAAATTTTCATTATACTCCAAATCCTTACTGTAACTCCAAAAAAGTCCTTTGTTTTTGAGCTTATCAAATAGGTTCAATTTTTGTTTATATGTTTTTAACGTTTTTGATATGGCAGCATTTGATAAATTTAAAAACTTTGCAATGCTGCTTTGAGTATATCCATATTTAACGGCTTTTAGTATGGCTTGTTCCGTGTTGTATCTGTCAAAATAATATTTCAGATCTTTTGCTTCTTTTACCACAACAACATCATCTTGAATATCCAATTTTTTACTCAAAAACTCATCTATTCTTTTAAGTTCTTTTTCATCTAATTCTTTCGCAAAATCAATATTCTCCAATAATTCAAAATTCAACATTGAGCATTTAAAATTATAGCTGCTCATTGACCATTTATACTCGCCGATTTTTGTTGAGATGCCTGCTTTAATGGGGTTATATTCTATATATCTAACCAACGTTTGCAGGTAATTTTCATCATATACATACCAGGATTTAAACCTGCCCTGCCATAAAGGACCGACACGATTGTATTTTTTATTGAAATATATGCTGTATCTTGAGTTTACTTTTTGCATCAGCGCCGAGAGATTCAACTTAGTTATTTTTAAAAGCAGATGGTAGTGATTACTCATTAAACAGTAGGAGTAAATCTCAAACCCATATTCTACGCTTGCATCTTGCATAATTTCCAAGAATTTAAGAAAATCTTTATCGTCGTGATAGATAGTATTTCTATCAACACCTCTGTTGAGAATATGATAAAAACCAATCTGATCTACTCTCAATCTCCTTACCATAAAATATTATAGCCTATTTTTAGTTAAAAGTAAAACTCTGACCCCTTGTTGACCCTGTTGACCCCTTGTTCTTAATTGCGGTGATATTTGTCGTCGAACCTGACTATATCGTCCTCACCGACATATTCTCCAGACTGAACTTCTATGATTTCAAGCGGCACTTTGCCGGGGTTGGAAAGTCTATGCTTTTTGGTTTTAGGAACATATATACTTTCGTCTTCTTTAATAAAAAACTCATCCAATTTGCCGTTTTCATCCTCTAAAACAACTTTTGCCGTGCCTTTTACGACAACCCAATGCTCGCTTCTGTGGTAATGCAGTTGAAGACTTAACGACTCTTGGGGTTTGACGGTTATTCTTTTTATTTTATATCTATCCCCCTCTTCAAGCAGAGTATAGCTTCCCCAGGGGCGATAAACAGTTGTATGTATTTCCGTTAAATGCTTAGATTCTTTATTATCTCTCAATTTTTCAACAATCTCTTTAACTCTTTGACCGTCGCCTTTTTTTGCTATTAACAAAACATCATCCGTTTCAACGACCATCAAATCCTCAAGTCCGATAGTGGAAACAACCCTTTTATTGCCTAAAATCAAAGAGTTTTTTGTATCAATATCCACAACATTGCCTACTTTTGCGTTTCCGTTTTTATCCTTATCTAATATCTCATAAAAAGCATCCCAAGAACCAACATCCGACCAAGTTATATCCAAAGGTAAAACAACAGCCTTTTTTGTTTTTTCCATTACAGCGTAATCTATAGACTCAGAAGGGATAGCGCTCATAAACTCGTGCGTTATTTGTAATTGGTTATTGGTAATTGGTGAATTGTCAAAAGCTAATTTGCTTTTTTTATATATTTCAGGTGCATATTGTTTAAGTTCTTCAACTATTGTCTCTACACTAAAAGCAAACATTCCGCTGTTCCAAAAATAGTAATTGGTGCGTTGGTCATTGGTTATTAATGTATTAGTATATTTGTTGTTTAATTTAAGATATTTTTGCGCAACAACTAAATTCGGTTTTTCATGAAACTGTTTTACTTTATAAAATTGGTTAAGTGATTTATTAGTTGAGTTGTTGAGTTGTGAATAATTGTCAGCCTCAACATATCCGTAGCCCGTTTCGGGTTTAGTTGGCTTTATGCCGAAGGTAACAATATGCCCCTCTTTTGCTATTTTTTCGGCTTCTTTCATATATTCCGCAAATCTGTCGTTTGGAGATATTACATGGTCGGAAGGACAAATAAATAAAACCTCATCTTCATTGACTTTAAGTACCTCCAAAGCAAATTGTGATACCAAAGCTATTGCCGGAGCCGTATTTCTGCCCATAGGTTCTAAGATTATGTTAAATAAAGTGTCGAGAGGCTGGGCGAATGAGTTGTTGAGTAACTCCGAAAGTTGGTTTTTAATATGGAATTGATAGTCTTTATTTGTAATTATGATTATATCTTGAGGTTTAACTGCAAGAAGATTTCTTTCAACGGTTTTTTGAAACAATGATTTATCACCGCCAATTTTTAAAAACTGCTTCGGATAGTTTTTTCTTGATAGCGGAAAAAGTCTAACTCCTGCTCCACCGGCTAAAATAACTGATTTCATTATTTATTCTCCCAATTAGCAATATTATCTAAATACCAATCATAATATTTTTTAATCCCGTCTTCCAACTCTGTTTTATATATCCAACCAAGTTTTCTTATTTTATCAACATCAAGCAGCTTTCTTGGCGTGCCGTCGGGCTTTGAGATATCCCACTCTATCGTGCCGCCAAAACCAACAATCTCTTTAATCAATTCAACAAGCTGACTTATTCGCAAATCCTTACCGCTTCCTATATTAACAAACTCACCTATATCGACAGCATCATAATTATTCATTAAAAACAGACAGGCATCAGCCATATCCTCAGAATATAAAAACTCCCTAAACGGCTTGCCGCTCCCCCAAAATGTGAGGCTAACTTTGTTATTGGTTAATTTAATTCCGTAATGATTGAGAACTTTTAATACATCTTCCTTACTGCTATTTTCACTAATAACCAATGGCGAATTACCAATAACTACCTTTGTTTTATTCAAATCTTGTTTTAACATATCCCAATCCCTATTTTCAAGACATTTGGCTAAATGCATCTTTCTTAATATCGCCGGCATGACATGAGATGTTTCTAAGTCAAAATTATCGTTTGGACCGTAAAGATTTGTCGGCATAACAGACATAAAATTCGTTCCATACTGCTCATTAAAATATCTGCAAAGTTTAATGGCAGATATCTTTGCAATGGCGTATGGCTCATTTGTCGGTTCAAGACTGCCGGTTAATAAATATTCCTCTTTCATAGGTTGTTCGGCAAATTTCGGATAAATACACGAAGAGCCCAAGTTCAGCAGTTTCTTAGTTTTATACTTATAAGCAGCGTGAACAACATTTGCTGCAATCATAATGTTGTTATAAATAAAATCAGCCTTGTAGGTACTATTAGCCAAAATACCTCCGACTTTCGCAGCGGCAAGAAAAACATACTCCGGCTTGTGAGTTTCAAAAAAGTCATAAACGTCTTGCTGCTTCTTTAAGTCAATTTTTAACCAAGTTATTGGTATATTTGTATATTGGTTATTGCTTAGTGGGTTACGATTGTGATATGAGGCCACTATGTTTTTATAACCACTATCCAGTAATTTTTTTAAAATAGCGCTTCCGACCAATCCTGTTCCGCCAGCTACAAAAATTTTGGAATTCTTGGTCGTTGACGTATGGGTGTATTTGTTATCGACTGTCTGCATTTTTACTCCTTATAGTTGTTATAAAATTATTTAATTTTTTGCCGAGTGTGTTTATATCGTTTATCATATTTTCAAATATATTTTTATCAATCAATTCCCTTTTATGCAGCAAATAAAACCAATGCTTTGATTCCCATAAAGAGCCCCTTGCATTGTAGTAAAATTTTACACTATCTTTATAGTGATACCTTCCATAACCCTCGGCAATATTAGCGCCAATAGAGTCAACAGATCTAAGCACTTGATCTCCAATACTATACTTCAAATTATTCGGCAAGTTCTTATAAATTTTCCATACACTATCGCTCAATTTCAACGATATCTTATAAATTTCAAGTTTGCCCAACTCCATATACTACTCCCAATCACTAACCAATACATTAATAACTAATAACCACTGACTTATTCAAAATAATTCATAATCCTATATCCGGCTTGTTTTAGATACTCATCCTTTTTCATCAATTTTAAATCGTTTTGCATCATATCATTGACCAAATCTTTTAAGTCAAACTCCCTTTTCCATCCAAGCTCTTTTTCTGCCTTACTCGGGTCTCCTATTAATAAATCAACATCAGTCGGTCTGAAGTATCTCGGGTCAACTTCTACAACGGTTTTGTTGATTAGTTTATCGCTATATTTGTTATCAGTAGTTTGTTTAAATTTTTCTTTATCTATGGAATCAACAATACCAACTTCATCAACGCCTTCCCCTTCAAATCTAAGCTTTATGCCAACATACTCAAAAGCCATTCTGACAAAATCCCTAACCGATTTTGTTTTACCCGTTGCTATAACCCAATCATCCGGTTTGTTATGCTGAAGAATTAGCCACATCATCTTCACATAATCTTTTGCATGTCCCCAATCCCTTTTGGCATCAAGATTTCCAAGATATAATCTATCCTGAAGTCCAAGTGCTATTCTTGATACAGCTCTTGTAATTTTTCTTGTAACAAATGTCTCGCCGCGCACGGGCGATTCATGATTGAAAAGTATTCCATTACTTGCAAAAAGACCATAAGCTTCCCTATAATTGACGGTTATCCAATATGCATACATTTTTGCAGCTGCATAAGGAGAACGAGGATAAAACGGCGTTTTTTCATTTTGCGGAATCTCCTGAACCTTGCCGAATAGCTCGCTTGTTGATGCCTGATAAATCCTTACCTTTTTTTCCAAACCTAAAAGCCTAACAGCTTCAAGTATTCTCAAAGTTCCTATACCGTCGGCATTTGCTGTGTATTCCGGTGTATCAAAGCTAACTGCCACATGGCTCATAGCAGCAAGGTTATATATTTCATCGGGCTGTGTTTCTTGAATAATGCGCGTTAGATTCATAGAGTCTGTCATATCGCCGTAGTGAAGTATAAATTTTCTATTTTCGACATGCGGGTCTTGATACAGATGGTCTATCCTGTCTGTATTAAACAGAGAACTTCTTCTTTTAATACCGTGAACGATATAGCCCTTTTTCAATAAAAACTCAGCCAAATATGCTCCGTCTTGTCCGGTGATACCTGTGATTAGTGCAACTTTTTTCATTCGCTCCATCCCTCTTTTTACTTTAATTCAAAATTATCATCTTGCCCATCTAAGTTTAGCACTTATTCGTATTGTATTGTTTTTTATATGCGGTTTCAATTATATTAAGCGCCTTTCTTCACACCTCGTAGGTGTGCATAAGGTGTTTTGTCAAAGACAATTCTCTTTGGTCATCTTTTCTTGATTTAACAAACTCTTTATAAGTTTCAGGGGTTAAATCTACGTATTCTTTAAAATTGCAGATCTGTTTGTCGCTTTTTCCTATATATTCATTATATGATGAATATTTCCAGTCCTTAGGATTTTCAACAAGACCAGACGATGTCGGGTTTAGGTGAATATACCTCGTTAAATGAAGAAGCTGTTCGTCATTTTCAATTAAAACATCCTTAAATCTTCCCTGCCACAGAGGTCCTTTTCTGTTATTTTTTGTATTAAAATATCGGGTATAGCTGTTAAGCAGGCTCTTCATATAGAAAGATACCCCGTTTTCTTTTAAAGGTGTTAATAAAAAATGAATATGGGTTGGCATAATGCAGTAGGCAATTATATCGACAAGTTTATCAAGCTTATCCAAATCAGAAGCATTTTTTAAACGTTTATCTTCTTTAAGCCTTTTATAAAATGAAAATCTAATCGGTATGTTTTCATAAACATAATACTGCATTATTTCAATCATTCGCTCATAGTCGTTATCAAATCTGAATATCTGATATCCTGCTATGCTTTTTGTAAAAACATGATAAAAGCTGCCAACTGCAAAAAACCGTTTTCTATCACTCATCTTTTCCTCCCAACTTTCACACCTCGTAGGTGTGAGAAAAGGTAATGGGGGTAATATATCATAAGATTGTTGAGATGTAAAGGATAATGGAGTTGGGGTTGCAGATAGCCAAGTTGCACACCTACGAGGTGTGCAGAATGGGGATGGGGGATTTGTTACAAAAATAAAGTTCTGACCCCTAAATAATCTCTATTTTTAATTCTTTTCCTAAAGCGTCAGCGAATCTTTTAAGAGTAGAAAGTTTTATATCATCTGCGTGGTTTTCTATTCTTGATATTGCTGTTTTTTTGGTTTGGATTATATTGGCAAGTTCTTCTTGTGTTAGACCGGCTTCTTCTCTTGCCATTTTCAACAGAACACCTATTTTAAAGTCATTATATCCAGAATCAAAATCTTCTTTAAACTCTTTATCTTTCTCTTTTCTTTCTTCTATATACTTTTCAAGGTCACTCATACTCTCCGTACCTCCTTTGAAAATAGTTTTTTTTCTTGCCTGCGCTATTCTGATAGCTTGCCTCTGACCCTTTTATCAATACAAAAAACCAAATAGATAGAGGGGGATTTTTTTACCATATCCTGATTCCAGCCCGTCTAATGCCAAATAACCCTCATCTTTAACCTGTTTAAAACTTTTGTTTTTACCGCCGATTTCAATCAAGTATCGATTTTCCACCAGCAAATCACCTTTTTTTGGGTATAAAAATTCATAGAGATTATTAAGCTGTGAAATGAGAAATGTCTCTCTTATGGTTCCAATTTTCTGCCTTTCGCAATAGCAGTAATTCAAATTGGTGTTGTTGAGATATATTTTTTCAGGTTTGGAAAATATTGCATCACCTCTTGCGCCTGCTCTTAGAACACTGAATATATTGCCGAGTGTCATATAATGAATGTAATAATAGAGTGTCTGCCTGTTTATTCCTATCTTTTTTGCAAGTGCGCTTATATTTAATTCATACGGTTCCGATATGCATATCAATTTAACAAGTTTTTTTAGTTTAATAATATTTGTCACGTCTATTTTAAACAACACAGGCAAATCCGACTCTATAACAACGTTAATGGTCTCCTCAAGTTTCTTATAATAGGTATTGGGGTTTTCAAAATAGAAAGGGTAAAAACCTTTTTTGATATATTCATCGAAATACTCCAAAGGCTTGATACTCTTCAATATTTCATATGCTATATCCGTATGATTCTCTATAATTTCTGCCAAAGTATAACTTTTAAAAGCTCCGTCTGTCTTTAGCTCTAAAAACTCTCTGAAAGACAATCCCTTAACTCTATACAAAACAGCCCTTCTGCTTAAATCCGATTTGGCATTCTCCAAGCTCAATGCGGAAGATCCGGAAAATATGATTTTCAAATCCAAAAAATCGAAGATTTGTTTTAGATGCTGCTGAAAGTCGGGGTATTTATGGATTTCGTCAATTACCAAGAGTTTTCCGCCTTTTGATGAAAATTCTTTTGCCAATTCAAACAATGAAACATTACTCATTTCTATGGAATCAGCCGCAATATAGAGTTTTTTTGAAACAGGCAGTGCGCTCTCTTTTAAATACTGTAGTAAAAAAGTGGTTTTTCCGACACCTCTTGCTCCCAATATGCCAATCATTTTATCTTTAAAATCAATTTTATTAAAGAAATACCTTTTATAGACTATATCAAGAGATGCGATTAAAGATACATATCGTTCTGCCAGCAAACTCAACATACCGATCCTCCATAGTGTTTGATATAAACAGCGAAATTGTATATTAAATGTTCTTTGAAATCAACAAAATATTACATTAGGAAAATTCTAAAAATCTAAGACGGCTTAACTATATAATTTTGAACATTTACACAATCTTCTATTTTTTCTGCAATATTAGCTTTTGGTTTTTTAGGAATCTGAGCTTCGTGCCATACGGCAATAATCCAAATATTATCACCTTTAATTTTATAAACCCGCCATT
>WGCD01000026.1 GCA_015493995.1 Desulfurellaceae bacterium | reverse complement strand
CCGCCGATGTCACCGTCCTGGCGTACAACATGAGTTTTGAAAAAGAGGTGCTGAAAGCTCTGGCGGAAGAGTTCGAAGAGCAGCGCGGGCACCTGCTATCAATCGCCGGCAACCTCAGAGACCTTATGACCCCGTTTCGGCAAAAACACTACGTCACGCCGGAGATGAAGGGAAGCTACTCCATCAAGTACGTCCTCCCCGCCCTCGTGCCCGAAATGGCGGAAGCCTATAAGACCCTTGAGGGCGTGCACAACGGTAGCGAAGCGATGAACGCCTTCGCCAACCTCGGGAGGATGGACGCTGCGGAAAGAGAGAAGACGCGCGAGGCACTGTTGAAGTATTGCGAGCTTGATACGCTGGCGATGGTAGAAATTTTGAAAAAATTAAAAGAAATGTAACTCATGGATATAAACAACTGCCTTGTACTGATAAATGAACAGGACAAAACAGCAGATATCAAAAACCTGCAAGAAAAAGATTCAAAGATAGAGATAGAGTTTTATGGTAGTTCCAAAATATATTCCTATAACATCAATAAAGTTAAGTTGCTTAAAGATCCAAAAGTTATAGATCATCACAATTGTATGATCCGTATTGGTGACAGAAAATTATTTAAAATCACTAAAATACTAGACTTTCAGAGCCATGTAAGAGTCTTTTTCCCCGGTGGGAAGGCTAATAGTTACGATAAAACCAAATTACATTTTGAATATAGTGTCTTACAAGATACCAGGGCACAAGATATATTGGCATACTTGGGGAACATTGCTGCCAACTTAAAAGATGATGACAACGATTTTCTTGTAAAACAGTATGAAAAAATAAGTTTCGTAAGTGAAGAAAGTGTATTGGCTCAATACTTGAAACCAAAAGAGTTGAAACCTCCAACATTCAACAATACTGTAATTTATCCTTTTGGTTTGAATCTGAGTCAGGAGAAGGCTGTTACCAATGCATTGAAAAATCAAATCAGCATTATAGAAGGGCCTCCAGGAACAGGAAAGACACAGACGATACTTAATATTTTGGCTAACCTAATAGTAAACGATAAAACGGTCGCAGTAGTTTCAAATAACAACACAGCGATAAGCAATGTCTTTGACAAACTGGATGCACAAAATCTCTCTTTTTTCGCTGCCGTTCTTGGTAACAAAGATAACCAAAAATCTTTTTTTGAAAATCAGGAATCATCGTACCCCGAGCAAGATGTTCTAACCTCGGTCGATATGGAAGAGTTATCTGAGCAGTTAAGCCGAAATATGCACAAACTAAAAAATGTATTGGAGAGTAAAAACCAGCTTGCAAATGCATTACAAGAACTGGATGAACTGTTAATCGAACAAAAGTATTTTATGAAGTTATATGACAAAAAAGAGGATCAAGTTGATAATCAGCAAAAAATCTCCTCTTTTTCATTGAAAAAAATACTCTCTTTATGGTCAGAGTTGGAGCATTTGCGGTTACATAATAGAAAAATTGGATTAATCTTCAAAATCAGAGCCGCTTTTAAATATAAGCTCTTCAACACGTCACTCTATAAACATTCATTGGATGATATTGTAGATTTTTTGCAATATAATTTTTATCTTATTAAAAAGAATGAGATTGAAACACGTATTTCTGAGTTAAAGAGTGTTTTGGAAGATTCTGATTATGAGTCTATTTTAAACGAGCATAGTAAAATGTCTATGGATATGTTTAAGATATACCTGCAAAATAGATACCCGCCGGGTATGCTTAGAAAACAATTTGAAAGTGATGTATTATGGAAAGATTCTGAACAATTTACACACGAGTATCCAGTGGTTTTAAGTACAACCCATTCGTTGAGAAACAGTACCGAAAACAATTTTTTATACGATTATCTGATCATCGACGAAGCTTCTCAGGTTGATATTGTAGCAGGGGCGCTTGCCTTGTCCTGTGCAAAGAATGTAGTGATCGTAGGGGATCTAAAGCAGCTGTCACATATTATAAAAAAAGAAATGCTACCTGCAATAAATGATACTTTCAGCCAGTACAAACTTCCTCCATCGTATCACTATCAAAACAATTTACTCTTGTCTGTTTCTGAATTGTTTAAAGAAGCTCCAAAAACCTTATTGAGAGAACACTATAGATGCCACCCTAAAATTATAGATTTTTGTAATAAAAAGTTTTATGACAATGAATTAATTATTCTCTCCAAGGTAGAAAAGTCTGGCATACCTTTGTGTCTGTATAATACTTCTGAAGGAAATCATGCTCGAGGTACCTACAATCAGCGCCAGATAGATGTGATTAAAGAAGAGATACTTCCGACAATGCGTTTTATGGATATTGGGATTATATCACCATTTAGAAAGCAGGTGTCCAAGTTAACGGATGAAGTTGATCGTCGTGAGATTGAAATTGACACTGTACACAAGTATCAAGGCAGAGAAAAAGATGTTGTGATTTTGACTACAGTAGTAGATAATGAAAATGATTTTGCCGATGATCCAAACCTGCTCAATGTGGCAATTTCAAGAGCGAAGAAAAAACTTTGCGTTGTCGTATCTGATGGTGAGAAAAATAAAAACATGAAGGACTTGGTCAATTATATAAAATACAATAATTTTGAGATTGTGCAGAGTAAAATATATTCGATCTTTGATTTGCTTTATAAAAATTATGCACCCTATTTAAATACACAATTGGCGAAACTAAAAAATGTATCCGAGTTTAAGTCGGAAAATCTCATGAATATAGTGATCGAGGATGTTTTAAATATACAAGAGTACAGACATCTGAACTATATAATGCATTATCCTCTGAATAAACTGATAAAAGATCTCAGCCTTCTTGATGAAAAAGAAAAAGATTTTGTGCAACACCCCTCCGCACATCTGGATATTATATTGTATAGCAAAATTGACAAGCGTGTAGTACTGGCAATAGAGGTAGACGGCTTTGCTTTTCATGAAAATAATGCGACTCAGCTTCAGAGAGATAAGTTGAAAGACTGTATTTTGCACAAGTATGATATTCCACTAATAAGATTTCCGACCAATGGGAGTCAGGAAGAAAAAAAACTGATCAACAAATTGCAAGAAGTATTAGGCAATTAACTAAAAAACATACCATGAACAAACGGCTCTGCTCTATAAATAGTATCTTGTGCGAATCCTATTCATCGCTTCAAGAGAAAGCTTATCGAGAAGATCTGCTTAAAAAATAGGGTGCAAACGATATTACTGCACCAACTAAATAACCATAAGTCGATCCAGCAAATACGTCAAACCCAAAACCAAAAGGAGCGCAAAAGCGCTCCGACCCCCAAAGAAGATCAGATCGAAGTGAGCTGCAGCAGCTCCGCTTCCACCTTTTTCAGCCTCTTTTGCGCCTCTTCGAGCGCTTTTTTGTTCTCTTCTACCACGTGGGCGGGGGCGTTGGCTACGAACTTTTCGTTTTTGAGCATTCCTGAGAGTTTCACCACCTCTTTCGTTAGTTTCGTCTGCTGGTTTTCGAGCCTCTTTAGAAGGGGCTGGAGGTCTATCCCTTTTAATGGGAGGTATATCTGCATATGTTCGCTCACGTCCGTTATGGCGTCTGGTACCTTTTCGTCTACGAAAGAGACCTTTTCGGTCTTTGCGAGCAGTTTTATG
>WGCD01000025.1 GCA_015493995.1 Desulfurellaceae bacterium | reverse complement strand
ATGTAAGAGATTACAACATACTCTGCGAAACATTCCCATCTGTAGTCATAGCCAACCAATTTCACTTCACCAAAAGGGAGTTTTTCGAAATAAACGAAAACGAAAGGGAAAATGTCAAGGTCAAGTTTTAGATTTTTCTTAACCCTCTTTTTGGTGTTTGTCTCCACAAAAGCATTTGCCGAGTATTTTTACATAAAAAACTATTCGTCGGAGATATATATACACAAAAATTCTATAATTGATATCAGAGAAAAGATAAAGGTTCACTTCAACTTTCCAAGACACGGAATATACAGATTAATACCCTACGAATATGAATATGCAAACACAAATTCTCTTCAAAAAAAGAAGGTTTTAGTCAGACTGCATATATTCAACATTGAGACTCCCGGCTTTAAACATAAAATTTACTATAAAAACGGAAATGTTGTTATTAAAATCGGAAACCCGAATGTCTATTTGAGAAATGATGTGAATTATATAATATCGTATAGTATTTACGGTGCACTACGGTTTTTTAAAGATGGCTCTCGGCTTTTATTAAATGTGATAGGTACAAAATGGAAGATTCCGATAAACAGCTCTTCATTTGAGATTGTGTTGCCAAAACTCAAAAACTACTCAAAAATAAGATATGTGCTTTATAGCGGCTATCTCGGCTCAAAAAACAAAGAAAACAGTACAACATTTGAAGAAGGGATTTTAAGCTGCACCATAGACCATAAATTGCTGCCGCACCAAGGAGTAACAGTCTCGATGACATTCCCCAAAGGCTATTTGACAAAAAGTGGTTTTATTTTACAGATGAAGCTCTTTATCTACGAAAACAGAGCGTTTTTTCTGCCGCTTTTCGTATTCATAGCCCTTCTTGCCGTATGGCTCATAATAGGAAAGGATGAAAAATCAACAATTATGACATACTATAAACCGCCTGAAGGTGTAACTCCTGCTGAAGCCGGACTGCTGATTGATGATAAAATTGACAACAGAGACTTAATCTCACTGATATACTATTGGGCATCCAAGGGATATTTGGAAATTGAAGAAACGGAAAGCAAAACAAGTCTTTTTAAAAAGAAGGATTTTATACTGAAAAAATTAAAAGATTTACCCGAAGACGCCAAAGAGTTCGAGTTAATTATATTCAAGGGTCTGTTTCCCGGCAGGATAAGAGCCGTCAGGATAAGCACTCTTAAAGATAAATTTTACAAAACGATATCTTATGCCAAAGAGAGCCTGAACCGGTATATTAAAGATAAAGAGGTTTATGAAAAAGGCACAAGGGGTCTGTCCGGTTTTTTAATGATGAGCTCGATATTTATCTTGGGTTATGCATTTACAAAAACTGCGCAAGATACAAAATCATTTACAGCTTTGCTTTTGACAGCAGTTATAGTTTTTATTTTCGGTAAAATTATGCCCAAAAAAACACAAGAAGGTCTTGAAGAGTATGCTGCAATCAAAGGATTTAAAGAATTCATGGATAAGGTGGAGGAAAAGAGGCTTAAGAAGCTGCTCAACGAAGACCCGGAATATTTTTACAACACGTTGGCTTATGCAATCTCTTTCGGTGAACATAAAAAATGGGCGTCCAAGTTTTCCGATTTGGTAAGCGAACCTCCGAGATGGTATGTTGGACATACAACTTATATAAACGGCAATTTTTCAACATACACTTTTGTAGATTTGGTAAACAACAGCATTGTGTCCATTGCAGAGGCTTTAGGTTCTCTGCCTTCTGCTTCAGAAGGTGGTGGAGGTGGAGTCTCAGGCACAGGCACAGGTGCAGGAGGCGGTGGCGGAAGCAGTTGGTAAAACCGCAACCGAAACTGTCAACAAACCGTTTAATTGATTCAAAAATGCTCTTATCAAATAAAAAACTCTCCTTTTTCAATGTTTTTGCTCTACACCTATTTACAATCTATACGCTTATAAAAATCTTTATGATTTACGGCGTTAAATGGAGTAAAAGCGCTCTTAAAAAGTTAAAAACTTGACAAATCGTGTCCAATTATATAAAAAGGCGTAGAGAAATAAGTTATTAGTTATCTAAGTGATACAGCTCAATCAATGCTTAGGGATAGGAGGAGGAAAAATGATTGTAAGAATATGGCACGGCAGAGTAGAATCATCTAAATCAGATGAGTATGCAAAGCTTATGAAACAAAAGGCTGCGCCGGATTACGGTTCTGTGCCCGGCTTAAAAAAACTCTACTTTCTGCGTAAGAACGACACGGACGTAACTCACTTTCTATTGATAACCGTGTGGGATTCTATGGAATCAGTGAAGAAGTTTGCGGGCGAAAACCCTGAAAAAGCCAAGTATTATCCTGAAGACGACGAGTTTCTGTTGGAGAAGGAACCGCACTCTGCATTGTACGAACTTTTTTACGAGAAATAATATCATCAAATACGGCACTCATACGACTTCTATTTAACCTGCATTCCAAAGCTGCAAATGCACCTATGCTGTTATTTGTCAAACTAATGTAGTCATAAAACTAAAAAAGGTTTCTTTGCAAAAATATCATCTTATTACCTGGCTAATAAGGGATTGTTAACATTAAATACGGGTTATTTCGTGCTGCCCATTATATCTTAAATTTTTAAAAAAACGCTTTTTTTGATGCTCAAGCTCTTTTTTAGCCTGTTGACATTATCATTTGGTTTTGATATAAACCCGTGATTTTAAGGCGGTGGAGTTCGCCTCGAAATTGCTCTTTTTACGAGCCGATGACTCCTGCAAAAGTATATAAACTATTTGTAAGGAGTTGTCATATGTTATTTCTTTTGAGCGCACTGCAGTTGCTCTACGTTCTCGTAACAGCCCCACTGATAGCTGGAATATTCAACAAAGTAACGGAAAAGTACGAATCCAAGGTCGGTCCTTCAATTTTTCAACCTTACTACGATTTGTACAAGTTATTCAATAAACAGAGCGTTGTCCCTCAGGTTGCATCCCCTCTTTTTCAGGTAGTTCCCTACGCAACGTTTGCCATGTATATGTTTCTGACGCTGGTTTTGCCCATAATAACGGCTTTTCCTTTAACTTTCGGTCCTGTTGTGGACTTCATCGGCGGCGGTTTGATATTCGGTGCAATAGCCTCTCTAAAAAAGATAGCCTCTTTGGACAGCAGAAGCAACTACGCCCATCTCGGCGTATCGAGAGCATCGTCAATAGGAGCTTTGGCTGAGCCTATAATAGTGCTCATATTTATTACTTTCGGCGTCATTTCACATACAAACAACCCCTATGTCGTCAATAATATAATGCAAACATCAACCCAATGGTATCTGTCTTTAATTCACTGGTTTGTTGTGTTTGCATTTTTTATGGCTTTGATTGTTGAAACGGGAAAACTGCCTATAGAATCGCACTCAAATAACGAATTCGGTATGATTGACCAAGCAATAGAGATGGAATACTCAGGAAGAGAACTTGCCTTTATGAAGTGGGGAAGTTACATAAAGCAGTTTCTTCTTATGAGCGTGTTTTTAAACGATTTTCTCATACCCTTTTGGGTTCCTATGAAAGTCGGTTTGGTTTCCGTGATTATATATAGTTTCATACACCTGCTCAAAATGATAGTTTTAAGCTTTATATTTGCAACCATACAATCAACGGTATCTAAATATAAGCTATTTAAAAACTTTGAATACGTTGCCGTTGCATTCTCTTTCGCTTTTCTTGCTATTATCGTTTTCTATACAACGGGAGGAGCGCTATGAAAGATGTATATCTGATTGTCGGTTTCTTGCAGATTGTTTTTATTATATTTATGCAGTGGCAGGTCTATTTGAGAAAGATAATTATCACATTTGCCATTTCGTCTGTTGCAATAGCTGTTTTCTTATTTGTAAACGGAACTTACTTAAACAGTATCAACCTTATTATTCTGGCTTTTTTGACTATTGCCGTAAGGGGCGTTTTTATACCGTACTATATGCTTAAAAAATTGAAAGCCCCATATAAAGACAGAGAACCGAGAAATGTTATACCGACCGCTCTTTCCATAGTAATTTCACTGTTTTTGGTTGTTGTTGCGTATGTGGTTTACAACTTTACACTCTACGACATAACCTATGTTAAGGCTGGCTCTATCCCCATTGCCCTTATTTTACAGGGAATATTCTTGATAATATCGAGAAATAACGCATTTATTCAACTCATAGGGTATATGGTTATGGAAAACAGCCTGTTTTTGTTGGCTGGATATATGTTTCCTGAGCTTCCCTTAATTATAGAAGGCGGAATTTTGCTTGATTTGATTGGCGTGGTTATGATTTCGGGAATAGTTATGCGCTTAAGGGAAGACACCGTTTCAAACGTTATTGAAGAATTCGAAGAGTTTAAGGGGTAGTTGTTATGATATATTTATTACCGTCATTTTTTCCTTTGTTGGCTTCTGTCGTGTGCATATTTAAGGACGATACGATAAGTGAATTCTCGTCTGTTCTTGCTTCCTTGGCGAGCATTGCAGCATCAATTTATATAATTTTTATAAAACCCGCCACATCGTCACTGCTCTACATAGATGGTTTTTCAAAGATAATGCTGATTGTCATTTCCATTATCTATTTGACAACGATTCTTTTTTCAACAACCTATATAAAACACGTCTCAAAACCACTTTTAAGCAAAAGCTCATACTATCTGTTTTTGAATCTGTTCGTTTTAAGTATGCTGTTAAGCGTATCATTAAATAATTTGGGTTTCATTTGGGTAGGTATAGAGGCAACAACGATAACGAGCGCCCTTCTTGTAGCCATAGACAACGACGAGGCATCTTTGGAATCTTCCTGGAGGTATATAATCATAGTTTCAACCGGACTGATTATGTCTCTTATTGGTGTTATGCTTATTTATGCAAGTATGCACACGCTGAACATTTCAAAGCTCTTAAACACAACACCGTTAAACAATAAACTGTTTGCCATAGGTGCGGCTTTAACCATAGCCGGATTTTCAACAAAAGCCGGCATCTTTCCAATGCACACCTGGCTGCCGGATGTTCACGGACGCTCAATTGCACCGGTAAGCGCCATATTTTCAAGCGTACTTCTGCCTACAGCCCTCTTTGGCGTTTACAGGGTAGTTGAGATATCATCCTTTATGAACAGCATTAAAATGTTCGCATTCGTTCTCGGCTTTTCAACAGTTGCATTTGCAAGCATTTTTCTTATTACCCAAAAATTTTATAAAAGAATGTTTGCATACTCTTCAATGGAAAATATGGGAATGATTCTAATGGGTCTTGCACTTGATACGAAATACGCTTTTTTGGGAGCTGTCATTTTGATTGTTTCTCACGCGTTTGCCAAATCTTCCGCTTTCTACACCACTGGCAATATACTCTCGCTTTATAAAACAAGAAACGTAAACGACATTAAGGGTTTGATAAATACAATACCGTTTGGAGCATACAGTTTTGTTCTTTCATCTTTAGCGGTCACGGGAGCCCCTCCGTTCGGGACATTTTTGGGTGAAATGTTGATACTGTATGCTGTGTTTGTAAAGTTCGGATTGGTATTATCTCTTGTTATTTTGATGTTTTTGGCAATTGCATTTTTTAGCCTTAACTATAAGGTGTCTAAAATGTCATTCTCATCAAATGGGGATTCAACAAAGAGAAAAGATGAGGTTATGGGTTCCTTTGTTCCTATTCTTAACACCACACTGGCTTTTCTTACAATATTTGCAGCAGGTATTATAAACAACTTACTAAACGCAGGGGTGATAAAGTGAGGCTGCTTGGAATATTAGATAAAAATAACACAGAAGAATTTCTAATTGAAGATGAAGGCAAAATCTTTACAGATAAATCTCAAAATAATAGATTTGATAATTACGAACTTATAAAAAACAGAGACAGATTTATAGGAAATACCGATAAAAAAGGCAAAGGCGTTTTCAATTTCAGATACGGTCCTGTCACCGCCGGTGTGGGACAAGCCGGTGTGTTTAATATCAAAACTTACGGAGAAAGGATTTTATCCGTCAGTATTGACCCGAGCTATAAAAAAAGGAATATAGAGCAATTAATGATAAACAAAACACCAGAAGAAGCTTTAAGGTTGGCGGAGTCTGTATGCGGTAACTTCGCATTTTCTCATTCATTGGCATTTTCAAGGGCAATAGAGAACATCTACGGGTTTGATGCGGATGAGAATACAAAACGAGTAAGGATTATAGCACTTGAGTTGGAAAGAATATACAACCACATCTATGTAATGGCAAGGCTTTCCAAAGGCGCAGCTCAAAACGTTCTTACTTCACATCTTGAGTGGTTGTTTGAAGAGAGTTTAAGAACGAACAAGCTGTTTTCCTCTGAGAGATTTTTGAAAAACTTCAATAGCATAGGAGCTGTGAATTTCTCAAACAGCGCTAATATTGAAACGGTAAAGGATAGGATAAAAATTCTGGAAGAAAAGTTTGGAGAGCTTTATCAACACTCCTTGAAAAGCTGGAATTTTATTGACAGAATTTACAAAACTGCCACCCTAACAAGCAAACAGGTAATATCCATAGGTTTAACCGGACCGTCATTAAGAGCAACGGGGGTTGGAGACGATTTAAGAAAAAACGAAAACTTATATGAAAACTTCAAAACTGTAATAAGAAAAACTGGAGATGCACTGGCAAGAATGGAGGCAAGAGCATATGAAACACTTCACTCTTGCGACATAATCCTGACACAGTTAGAAAAACTAAAAAATGGAGTTGCAAAACCCAAAAAGGGGGCAAAAGACGGTGCAGGGATTGGCTATTGCGAATCTCCAAGCGGTATTGTTGCATACTATGTTGAGCTGAAAAACGGTCTTGTGGATTACGTATATATTTCAACGCCGTCAGTATTCGGATACAAAGCCTTTGCGGACTCTTTTGTGGGATATATATTTACGGATTTTAGTTTTGCGCTTGATTCGTTCGGCATAAATTTTGCCGACTGCGCAAGATAGGAGTGGAAAATGAAACCTTGGGCTATATACGGAATAACGAAGAGATTGACAGAAAACTTTCAAAAAACAAAAAAAGATGTGAAAAGCATTTCAGGGGTTTTTAAAAGCTCACTTCACATCTTTCCTATAGATGTCGGTAATGATAATGAGCTTAATTTTGAGATGGAAGCACTTGCAAGCCCTCAATACAATATTCACAGATTCGGTATTTTCTTCACCGATTCTCCAAGGCACGCCGACATCTTGTTAATATTGGGTAAAGTTTCGGAAAATATGAAAGAACCGTTAGCAGAAACCATAGCTCAACTGCCAGAGCCGTTTGGTATAATAATAATTGAAGACAAAAATGACACAGGAATCAGTGCAAAAAGCCTCAATGTGCCGAATGTTGTTGGCTATTTTGATAAAAAATTGGAAGCAAAAGAAATATTATCCGTTCTTTTAAATGTTATGAGGAGAGAAGTATGATTTGGGCAGCTATATTCGTATTTTTAATCGGAACGTTTTTTGGTTTCATAAACAGAAAGGCAAGCTACATAACGGCGTTTTTCGCTTCTTTATTGTCGTTTATTGCAGGATTTGAGGCAAAGTTTAGCGGCAGTGTGTATCTTGCAAAGTTTCATTTTCTGCTTTCAAGCTGCGTCGGCATAAACATAGATAAATTAAGCGGGCTTTTTATTATGATAGCATCCCTATCGTGGATGGCTGTTGCAATTTTCTCAATCGACTTTGGCAGTAACTACAGAAAAAGAATGGCTATTTTTCTTAATCTGTCTATGCTCGGTATGCTTTTGATATTAACGGCATACGACGGAATAACATTCCTTGTGGGCTGGGAAATAATGACAATTTTCTCGTATCTTTTGATAACGGAACATACAGGTGCATACAAAGAAGCCTTTAAGTTTCTTGCTTTTAGCGAACTGTCAACCTTAGCCTTAATATTGGCTTTTATAGGTCTGTATTCATCCAACAATTCACTGTCTCTTGCAAATAAAGGTTCCGACAGTATAATTTTTCTAATCTTTGCCACATTGGCTTTCATAATTAAGATGGGCATAGTTCCGTTTCACACCTGGCTGAAAGAGGCGCACTCCAAAGCTCCTTCCAACGCATCCGCCCTTTTAAGCGCACCGGTAACATTAATGGGGGTTTATGGGCTTGCACGCATAATATCCATAACCGGATACACGCATATCTGGGGAGTTACTGCAATAATTTTAGGAAGCGTATCAGCTTTTTGGGGTGCTATGGAAGCTGCGGCAGCAAAAGAGCTCAAGGTTTTACCTGCATATTCAACCGTTGAAAATAACGGAATGATACTTGCAGCTTTAGGTCTGTCCTCCCTTGCTTACTCTTTTTCACCCGCATCGACTCTGTATGAGTTTGCTTTTTTAAGTGCCGTAATTTTATCAATAACACACACAATCGCAAAAACACTGCTGTTTTTATCCATCGGGCAAGCAAAAGAGCAGCTTCACGAAGAAAGCATAGATGATATGAGAGGAATTCATAAAAGTGTCGGCAAAATTCCTGCCCTCGGGATAGTTATTTCTGGTCTATCCTTTAGCGCATTTCCTACTCTTATCGGATACGTTGCTGAGTGGATGCTGCTTGAATCTATTTTTCAATCGTATCAATTCCACAGTGTTTTGGATAGAATTGTCAGCTCAACCGGAGGCGTTTTATTATCCCTTGCTATGGGATTTGCTTCTTTTTCAATGATAAAACTCATAGGATACTCGGCTTTGGGGTACAATCACGAAAAGAAAGCTAAGCCTATACCGACCTTCTTTATGAAAGCAGCAGAATTGTTTTTAATGATTCTAATTGTCGGATTCAGCTTTTTTGCATCATACCTCTTTATGGGATTGGGGTATTCAAAATTTGTGATAGGAGCTTTGGGAGTGCCTAAAGGATGGCTGCTTGCAAGTGCAAAACCTGTTTTTGGCGTTATTTCACCTGCATTTTTTGTTATCGTTATATCTGGATTGTTCCTGATTCCGTTTGTTATCTATTTGATAAGCAAAAAAAATACAAAAAAGGTTATATCCTGGAACGGTGGTTTAAACCTAAAAGAAGAAGAGTATTTCAGCGCAAATGCCTTCTCGTTCATAATAGAGTATATCCTTAGATTTATATATTTAACAAGAGAGGTTGCAGTAAACAACGAGGCGTATGTTGTAATCTCTGATGTATTTGAAAAGTTTTATGCTCGACTTGTGAGAGTATCGGAAAAAACAAGCTACAACATAAGCAGGTTCGTTATGAACGGCAAGGTATATTTCTACGTACTCTATATACTTACTATTTTTATAATGATTTTCATTATATTCGGTCAGGCTTCAACATAGGAGTCATACAAAATTGTGTTGTGCCTGACTTTATTCACAGATAATATTTATTTACAATAAAAAATTTTAAAAATATTTAACTTGATTTAGCTAAAAATTGCCTTTATAATGTTGCGTATTGAAAAATTTTAGCGAGGGGGTTTTAAATGCTTTTCAAGTTGATGGCTTTTACCGGTATTAGTTTTATAATATACTTTGCTTTGGGGTTGGGCAGCTATTTTTATATGCAAAGACCTCTGATTATTTATATTGCCCTGTCAATTTTATTTGTACTTGCAAACTTCTTATACTACTACAAAACACTGATAAGCAGTGTGGATAAGGTCAATAAAGAGTTCGGAGATATAATCTCAGAAGAAAGAATAGATTTATTAAAAGAGATAAAAACCCCAGGGATACCGTTTGTAGGAACCTTTCTCGACAGATTTAAAAGCTTTATGAATACAACGGTAAGCAATTTAATAACCGCAGCCGGTAAGGCAAGTGTTTTCAATGCTAAATTCAACTTCGAACTCCAAAAAACCATAAAAGAGATAAATGAAAATATGGAAAATTTTGAGGCGGTGAGCTCAACAATGAACGATTCCGCTCAAGCAATATCAGACATCTCAAACAGCGTTGAAGAACTTAGCAATTTTATGAGTGAGGTTGATAACGCAAGCAGAAGCGCTCTGGATATTATAACCAATGTCGAAAACAATATAGAAGCAAACGTAGAAATGATGCGAAAAGGCAAAGAGCTAATAGACGAGCTCGACTCCAATCTTCAAAACATAACAGGCATTGTCGGTGTTATCAACGACATAGCAGACCAGACCAATCTTCTCGCCCTAAACGCAGCCATAGAGGCTGCAAGAGCCGGAGAAGCAGGACGTGGTTTTGCCGTTGTTGCAGATGAGGTTAGAAAATTAGCTGAAAAAACTCAATCCAATGCCTCTGAAATCAAGGAAATGATAGATGCGGTTAGTGGAAATGCCTCAAAACTGATAACCCAAAACTTAGAGATAGCAGATAGAATACAAAGCAGCGGGGATAATGCCAATGTTATAAGAGAAACCTTCACAAACGTCAAAGATGAGATAGACAAAGCTTCTCAAATGTTATCAAGCATAACAGCAGCGGTTGAAGAACAGTCGGCATCAATAGAAGAGGTAACACAAACGGTTGAGCACGTTGTTGAT
>WGCD01000024.1 GCA_015493995.1 Desulfurellaceae bacterium | reverse complement strand
TTAAATGTTTTTTCCAAAACAATCTTGAAGAAAATGTCAAAATTGTTATTACAATAAGAAATTTGAGCTTTATTGGAAGCAATCAATTATAGTTACCTTTACGTTAAAATAAATTGACTACAGCATACTCTCTTTTGTATAATTGAAAAATTAAGAATAAAAGGAGGAAAAATGGACTCTGTTTTAAAGTTTGTTTTTAAGCCGTTAAAGATAAAATCTATGGAGATTGAAAACAGAATCGGAATGCCGTCTATGCACCTGAATTTTACTCCAAACGGTGCAATTGGCGAGAAAATTATCTCTTTTTATAAGGAAAGGGCAAAAGGAGGCGTCGGGCTGATAGTTATAGGCGGGTGCAGCATAAACGATACGGCTGGCGGCGAACACCTGATAGGTTTGCACAGCGATAAATTCATACCGGGCTTAAAACGTTTGACAGAGGAGATTCACAAAACATCGCAAACAAAAATAGCCGCTCAACTATATCACGCCGGGCGATATGCCTCATCTTTTTTCATTGGAAAACAACCGGTTGCGCCTTCGCCTGTTGCATCAAAACTTACAAAAGAAACACCCAAAGAGTTGAGTATAGACGAAATTAAAACAATAGAGGATGATTTTGCAAATGCAGCATACAGAGCAAAAATATCCGGGTTTGACTCGGTTGAGATACTCGGCTCTGCAGGATATTTAATATCACAATTTCTATCTCCTTTAACGAATTTAAGAAAAGACATATACGGCGGTTCATTTGAAAACAGGGCAAGGTTCGGGGTTGAGGTAATAAAAAAGGTAAGAGAGGCTGTCGGAGACGATTTTCCCATTATGATAAGGCAAGGCGGAAGCGATTTTGTAAGGCGCAGCAACACGACAGCAGAAATCCTTGAGGCAATAAAGCTGTTTTCAAAAGCCGGTATAGATTTGATTAACGTCACAGGCGGGTGGCACGAAACACACGTTCCTCAGATTGCAGGAGTAGTTCCAAATGCCGGTTTTGCATACCTTGCATACGGTATAAAAAAAGCAACGGGAAAACCCGTGATAATATCAAACAGGGTATCCACAATTGAACTTGCTGCAAAACTTATCAGAGACGGTTGGGGGGATATGGTCAATCTCGGAAGACCTTTAATTGCAGACCCGTATCTCATAAATAAGGCAAGGGAGGATAAGACAAAACAGATAATACCCTGTATTTCGTGTAATCAGTTGTGTTTTGATGCGGTTTTTAAAGGTAAAGAGGTCGGCTGCAGCGTTAACCCCATTGCAGGCAAAGAACTTTTATATCAAAACGGTATTAAAAAAGCAGATAAAACAAAGAATATAGCGATTATCGGCGCAGGCGCAGGCGGAATGTCGGCAGCTATCTATGCGGCTCAAAGAGGCTATCGGGTTACGGTTTTTGAAAAAAAGGAAAGAATAGGCGGACAACTGCATATTGCATCCGCTCCGTCTGACAAAAAAGAGTTTGCAAACTTAATAACATACTTTGAAAACGAGGCAAAAAGATTAAATATAAAAATCGTAACAAACAGGGAAATCAAAGCGGGTGATATTTTAAAGGATAATTATGATGAAATTATTGTTGCAACCGGCGCAAAACCGATAATTCCGAACATAGAAAATATAAACTCGGAGAACGTTGTTAAAGCCGAAGACGTTTTAAGCGGTCAAACAGCTTTGAAAGACAGAGTTGCTATAATTGGCGGAGGAGCCGTTGGGGTTGATGCAGCTTTGTATATCCTTGAGCATTCAAGAATAAATGCGGAGCAGGCAGCCTTTCTACTTAAATGGGAAGCTGAAACCTGCGATAAGGTTAAGGAGCTTGCAACAAAAGGCTTTAAAGACATAACTATTATTGAAATGCTCGACAGCATAGGAAAAGACATAGGCAAAACAACGAGGTGGATTGCTTTGAAAGAGCTTGCTTTTTGCGGTGTTAAAATGATAACAAACGCCAAGGCTAAGAAAATAGAAAAAGACGGAATTGTCATTGAAGATAAAGATGCAAAAGAGAGCAAAATACCGGCGGATACCGTCGTGCTTGCCGTTGGATATAAGCCTGAAAACCAACTGTATAATATACTAAAGGAAAAATTGGGCGACAGAGTCCATATTATCGGAGATGCCGAAAAAGTTGCGAAGCTACCCGATGCAGTACATACCGGATTCAAGTTGGCTGTGGAAATTTAGGTCTTAAATTTTAGATTGATAAAATATGCAGCTGGCTTTTGACATAATTTAACTTGAAAAATATCAAATTTTGGATATAAGAGGTCGAAGTGCATTAAAAAAGGAGAATTTTTATGGAGAAAAAATTAAGTAAGGTTGAGGTAAAAGGCATCGAGGCGTTGATGTACGATAAATTGATGGTTGTTCTATCGGGATTTTCATACGATAGATTCATAAAAAAAGTTATAGAGGATATGGGCATAGAAAAAAACGACAAAATGATCGATTTCGGAAGCGGTACCGCTAAAAATATCTGCCTGATGAACAAATATACGAACAATTTTATTGTCGGCTTGGATATAGGCTCAGAAATGCTTTATGTAAGCAAAAAGCGATGCAGAGA
>WGCD01000023.1 GCA_015493995.1 Desulfurellaceae bacterium | reverse complement strand
GTTTAATCAGTTTAACATATTGAGCTCTGAGTTTTAGATAGCCCTCTTTTTTCTTTTTAATAGCAGCCTTAACATTTTGAATTCTGTTTTCTATGTAGTGTTTGTTCAATCCGTTGGCATTGAGAGCAAACAGGAGCGAGGCTAAAGCAATAAAAACACTAAACCTTCTCATCGTTAACCAAAAATACAAAGAAAGAGGCAAAAAGTGTAAAAATCAGCCCGACAACAACATTTAAGGCAAATGTCATTTTCAGAGAACTTTTAAAAAGCTCCTTGTTTATGTAGTAGATATTTGCATATTTATCATACAAAAAATATATGGCAATAATTAAAACAACGGAAGCAGCGCTCGCCGAAAGTGCCGGCAGCAGCGTCCTTTTTAAAAACATTAACAGTATCTTTAAACGCCTGATGCCCAAAAATTTGAGCGTGTTGAAGTCGTGCTTTTTGTGTGAGTAGAGAACGGTTATTATGGATATAAAAACCACAAATTCAACTGCGTATAGAATAAAAAACAGCACCTCGCTTAATACCAGCATCTTTGAAAATACCTGCTGCGTATCGAGTAAAATTTTTTCAGGATACCTTATGTCGCTCACTATAGAGTTTTTGGACAAACTATCCTTAAACTCCTTGAAGTGCTTTATGTTTGTATATCCCGGCTGAAAAAAAAGCTCTATTGAATAGGGAAACGGGTTTTTGTCAAACAGACTTTTGTCTATGGAAAATTTATTAACCATCTCTTTGAACGCCTGCTGTTTATCGATTATTCTAACCTTAATCACGCCGTTTTTCTGTTCAAGTCTGTTCGCAAGCGCTTCCACAGACGGTTCATCAGCCGTCGGCAGACAAAAAACATACATGGGAATTTTTGATTTTTTTTCAAGCATATAGCGATTTATGCCCAAAAAAATGCTCATCAATATGCTCATGGTCAATACAAAAGCTATTACAACAAAGAAAAACGCAATCCCTACATTATCTTTTTTCATTTAAATTCACATCCACGATATTAAATTCTTCATCCAAAACGGACTGGGAGGTTATCAGAAAGGTTATCCCCTTCTCTTTATTTAAAAATTTAAACAGCTCTATTACTTTTTGTTTATACTGCATAGACAGATATCTCAACGGTTCGTCCGCCAAAACAAGCGGAAAATTAAAAACTATTCCCCTTGCAATATTTATCAAAGACTGCTCGCTTAATGAAAGCTCCTCTGGGTATTTATCAAGCAGATAACCTATAGACAACCTGTCAAAAATATCTTCCGAAATATAGAGATTCCTTTTTGTCATTTTTGTGACAACCGAGATATTTTCCTTGACAGTTAAATCCTTAATGAGTCTGATATCCTCAAAAATAATCCCTATGTATCGTCTAAGCAGAACGACGCCGGAATAACTTAAATCCGATACGTTGGAATCAAAAACACGTATGTAACCGCTATCGGGTTTAATAGCTCCGTATATCATCTTTAAGATTGTGCTTTTCCCTGTGGACTGGTCTCCGACTATTTGGTTAATTGTGTTTGAGGCAATACGAAAATTTACACCGTCAAGCACCCTATTTTTACCGAATGTTTTGACAACTTCTATAAATTCAACCATTCAACCTGTCTTTTATTCGTTTGGCAACGGCTTCTTTCGTAAAGCCGAATTTGCAGAACAGATCGTCTTTTGTCCCTGATTCTCCGAACGTATCCTCAATACCTATTTTATGAACATAAACCGGTAAATTTTCAGACAAAAACTCACTGACGGCTGACCCCAACCCTCCTATTACGGAATGCTCCTCCATTGTAAAGACCCTTTTGGTCTTTTTTGCGCTTGTATATACGGTTTCTGTATCAAGCGGTTTGATTGAAGGAGAGTTGATAACCTCAACATCTATACCCTCTTGTTTAAGCAGCAAAGCAGCTTCAAGGGCAATATAGCTCATCATACCGCAGGCTATCAAACTAATATCGTTTCCGCTTTTCAATATTGTCGCCCGCGCGCTTTCAAAGTTTTTGCCTTCTGTAATAATCGGAGATTTTGCTCTGGATGTCCTGATATAGACAGGACCTTCCATCTCAACGGTTGCCAAAACAATACTGTAGGCTTCGTTATAATCCGCCGGCACAAAAACCTTCATATTGGGCAAGGAACGCATAAGCGCAATGTCAGCTACTGCCTGATGAGAGCCTCCGTCTTCTCCGACACTAATGCCTGAATGAGAGCCGCATAAAACGACATTTAAGTTCTGATAACATATTGACTGTCTCACAGGCTCAAAAGCCCTCCCCGATATAAATACGGCAAAAGAGGAAGCATAAGGCTTTAATCCGCTCAACGCCATCCCGGCGGCAACATCCACCATATTCGATTCGGCTATACCCATATTAAAAAATCTATCTGGATACACCTTCTTAAATTCAGACGATTTGGTTGAGCCGGACAAATCGGCATCCAGAATAACAACCTTTTCATCTTTCCCTATTTCTGCCAATGCTTTCCCGTATGCTTCTCTTGTGGCTTTCTTCTCCATTATCCCAACTCCTTGAGCGCTTTCTTCAATTCTTCATCGGAAGGCGCAACACCGTGATATTCAACTCTGTTTTCCATAAAAGACACACCCATGCCCTTCACGGTTCTTGCTATAACAGCCGTAGGGCTAACAACATTTCTTTTTGCAGTAGTAAGTGTGTCTATAATATTTTTATAGATATGCCCGCTCATCTCATACGTTCTGAAATTAAAAGCTTCAAACTTCTCCTTTAAAGGATATACATTCATTATATCTTTACATTGACCGTCTATCTGCAGTCCGTTGTTATCCACTATCACTATGAGATTCGAAAGCTTATAGTGTCCAGCAGCCATCAGAGCTTCGTAAACAAGCCCTTCCTGCATCTCCCCGTCTCCGACTATGCAAAACACATTGTACCTTTTCTTCAACACCCTCGCAGCCAAAGCCATTCCGACCGCCTGAGATATGCCGTTACCCAAAGAGCCTGTTGAGGCTTCAACGCCGGGAAGCTTTTTTGAATCCGGGTGTCCTTGAAGCGGCGAACCCAATTGCCTCAAAGTCCACAAAAGCTCCTCATCGAAAAATCCCGCTTGAGCCAATGTTGCATAAAGAGCCGGGCATGCGTGCCCTTTGGAAAGCACAAGCCTGTCTCTATCCTCCCAGTCGGGGTTTTTAGCATCGTATTTCATAATACCGCCAAAATAGAGTGCCACCAAAATATCGGTAATACTCAACGAGCCGCCGCTGTGTCCGCTTCCGGCTTTATTGAGCATAGTTAAAATATTTCTCCTGATCGTTTTTGCTATCTCCTCAAGCCTTTTAAAATCTTCCATATCTACCCCTTACTAATATATTCAAACATATCGGAAATCGTCGCTTTCTGCGGTATGTGCGCCTCAAAACCGCAAGACTCTATATAATTTTTCGTCGTTTTTCCTATTGCAACAATCCTTTTAATCCTTTTGGCAAAATCAAAACTGCCGAAAGCCTCCTTAATGTGCCAAAACGCACTGGGCGATGTGAACAGCCCGAAATCAAACTCGGTATTTTCGTATTTGTAGTAAGATATTGTTGCAGGAATAATGTTTTCATAAACAGGCAAAACCTTAATATTTTTGAGCTCATCAAACGCCTTGTTGTATTTAACTGGAGCCACAACCAGCACTTTTTCTTTATCTTTCAAAAACTCTATCAATGAATCGGCATAGAAGTCTTCGGGAACATAATCCATTTTAAAGCCGTATTCGCTTACCCTTTTAGCCGTTTTATTGCCAACAGCCGCAATCCTTTTAGAGCAGAAAAAACGGGCATTGACTTTGCTGAAGAAAAAATCCACAGCCCTTTTGCTGACAAACACAACCCAACAATAGTTATCATCCACAACAAAATCAATACCTCTGAAATCCAAAGAATCAACAGGATATATGTCCAACTCCATATCGTACATAGAAATATATCTGATTAAATCCTCTCTATTTGCGCTAAATATAACTTTAGGTCTGTTTTTTAGTTTTTTATCAAACCTGAAAGAGATATCAGCCCTATCAAAACCGCCGCTTAACACTATGCTCGGGTTTTTTCTTTGCAAGGTTTTACACTTCAGCAAAAATTTCCTGTTAACGCTCTTCAGCGGTTTCACACTTTCTTCAAGATAGGGAAAATATCTAAGCGGCAGGTTGTTCGATACGCCTATTCTCATCTTTTAACTGCCTTTGAGACTTCATCCACACATCTGCTTAACGTTTCCAAAACACTCATCGAACAGAAAGAAAACCTGATATTTTTTGCTATATCATTAGGAAATCCAAACATAACATCCATACAAAAACTCTTCCTTACGAAAAAGGCGTGAGCCCCTATGGGATAGTTACACGAAGCGTTCATCTGCTCAACAAAACTCCTTTCGCAATCGGCACAAATCTTTGTCTTTTTATCCTCCAACTTTCTAACATACTCACCGTATTGTGAATCTTTCAAAAACTCAACGGCTATTATGCCCTGTCCGGCTGCAGGAACAACAGACTCAAGCTCATACATATAGGCAGAATCAAACACCCCCAAACGTAATAAGCCGGCTTTGGATACAACTATGGCGTCAACTTCACCGTCCTTCAATTTTTTTAGGCGTGTATCGAGATTTCCCCTTAAATCAACAAATTCAAAATCCTGCCTTAGTCTGTACAGCTCGCTTCTGCGCCTTAGAGATGTTGTCCCGACAGTTGCACCCTTCTTTATCTCAAAAACACCGCCTTGAAACGACACAAACGCATCTCTCCAATCGTCACGCTGCATTGTTATAAAATCAAACTCCTCAGACTTAAACACGCTCATATCCTTAAGACTGTGCACGGCTATATCAATTGTTCCGCTAAGAAGTGCTTTTTCTATCTCCTTAATAAACAACCCCTTGCCTCCAAGCTCATAGAGGGGGGATTTTATTTTATCTCCTTCTGTCTTTATCGGCACAATCTCGCACTCTATATTGAGTTTTTCAAGTTTTTCCTTGATAAAATTTGCCTGCCACAGAGCAAGTTTTGAGCCTCTTGTACCTATTTTGAGCTGTTTTCCGAAAAGAAGCATTTCACATCCTTTTTTACGTTTTCAATCTTGAATATTCTTTTTAGAAGCTCAACATACATATCACCTTCGGGATGCTCTATAAACAATTTTATATTTCTTGTGGGCTCATGCAGTATTTTGTTAATCAACGAATGTGTCAGCCTATCCACTCCCTCCAGTACCTCATCGTCCAAATCGTCTTTATACATCTTTTTAAATCTGTTGAGTTCCTTTTTTCTTATCCGCTCGGCAATAATCCTCAGCTTTTTTATTATTTCATCATAATCTAACGACTCTACATACTCTTTGTACGCCTCAAGTTCCTCTTCTATGATTTTTAAAGCCTTTGCAGCCTGTCTGTTTCTGAACCGTACGGACTCGTCTATCACGCTTTTCAAATCGTCAAGCAGCACCAAATCCACACCGTTTTCTTTCTCAATTCCTCCCTCTGTATCTCTCGGTACCGCCATATCTATAATCAGCAATTTTCCTTTACCTTTAACAAAATCCCGCATTATAACAGGTTTCTTTGAGGACGTTGATGTGATAATGATATCTACCTCATTAACCACACTCGGTATATCTTTCAAACCTATTACCTTAGCTTTATGCTTTTCTGCAATTTCCAAAGCGTTTTTTTTGGTTCTGTTTGCAATGTATGCTATTTTTGCCCCAAACTCTTCAAAATGTTCACAGGCAAGTCTATTCATCTCTCCAACACCGACATTCAAAATCCTCTTATTGGCAATATCGGTTTTTTGTTTAACCTTTAACACTGCCGCATACGCCAAACTAACGGCACCTTTTGCTATCTCCGTTTTACTTTTAACAACCTTTGCCGTATGGAACGCCCTGCGCATTATCCTGTTTATAACAACGCCGCTTGTCATAAATTCAACAGACCATCTGTATGCCTCTTTTATCTGACCCAAAATCTGCGGCTCACCTACAACCATAGAATCAAGACTGCTTGCAACCTTAAAAATATGCCTAACTGCATCCATATCCTTTTTAACATAAAGAATCTCTTTCAGTGCTTCAATATTCAACCCCGAATGGTCTGATAAAAATTCTGTTATCTTATCCTCAACCGGCTCTTCTGAGACACATATAACCTCAACTCTGTTGCAGGTTGAAAGAATCATAACCTCTTTTATATGTTTAATCTGTTTTAAAGTTTTTAAGTAAACATCAAGGGTGTTGTTTTCAAAGGCAAGTTTTTGTCTTGTTTCAACATCCGAGTAGTTATGGTTTGTCCCCACAATCGTCACTATATAGTCTTTCATCTTTTTCTCTCTACCGCATAGTCGGCAATTGCCAATAGATAATCCCTATACTTTCCTTTCGGCACATCTTTTAACGACTCCTTAGCCTTGTTTGCAAATTTTTCAGCCTCCAAAACGGCATCTTTTAAGCCGTTTTTGCGCACGTTATCCATTATATCCTTCAACAGTCCTTCGTCTTTATCCTTAAAAAAACGCTCGATTTGTGCAGCAAGAGAGGCATCTTTCTTTATGGCAATTAAAACAGGCAGGGTAATCTTCCCCTCTTTTAAATCTATACCGGCATTTTTGCCTAAACTTTCGTTTTCTGATTCATAGTCAAGACAATCGTCTTTAATTTGAAATGCAAACCCTAAAGATTTTCCATATTGTTCGAACGCATCTCTATATGCGCCGTCAGCCAACAGGCAGCCGCTTATACTGCTTGCCTCAAGCAAAACGGCTGTTTTTTTATAAATTATATCGTAATACTCATCCCGATTGATATCAGCCTTAAAAGCGCACTCAATCTCCTTTATTTCTCCCTCAGCCAACAGATAGGCAGCCTTTGAAATAACCTTTGCTATGGCAACATCAAAATCCAAAACCATATTAAAAGCCAAAGAGTAGAGGTAATCACCCCCCAAAACGGCGGGTTTAGTACCGTATATATTGTTTGCTGAGGGTCTTCCGCGCCTGAGAGTGGCATCATCTACAATATCGTCGTGCAGCAGACTTGCCGTGTGAATCAACTCGACTATACACCCCAAAAGCAAGGATTTATCCCTTTTTTCATAGCCCAAAGACAAAGCCGAATACAAAACTATCAAAGGTCTCAAACGTTTACCTGAGTCTATCACCTGCTTATAAACATCAAACGAGAGTTTGCTTTCCGGTTTTATTATTTTTGCAAGCGTTTTATCAACCGAACTTATATCGTTTTTAATGGCAATTTTAAGCGTCGGATTCATCGTTATTTTCCTTTGAAACGACCAGACTTACAACAACATCGTCTTCCGCTATGTTAATAAGCTTCACCCCTTTAGCAGCTCTGCCAGTGACTCTAATATTATTCGCCTCAACCTTTATGATTTTCCCGTTTTTTGTTATTGCCGTAATATCGTCCTCATCATTTAACGTCAGGCTGTCTGCCACATAATCTCCCCCGTTTAGTTTTATGCCTATAACGCCTTTTCCGCCTCTTTTAATTTTCCTGACGTTGTCTATTTTAATCTGCTTTGCCATACCCTTAGCCGTTACAAAAATAATCTTAGTATGGCGCTCACTGTTGAAACTGTCTGCAGATATGACAACATCGTCATTGGAGAGTCTTATACCTCTTACGCCGGCAGCGCTTCTGCCCATATCCCTAATCTCATTCACTCCGAAGCGAATAACCATACCCTTTTTTGTCGATATAACTATATCGTCATCGTTTTTCACGCCGAAAACCTTAACCAGAGAATCCTGCTCTGCCAGTTTTATTGCCATTTTTCCGTTTACATTGATATTTTTAAAATGCTCAACTGATGATTTTTTCACAACACCTTTTTGGGTTACAAAAAACAGACTGTCGTTGTCGCTAAGAGAGAGAATTGTCTTTATCTGCTCCCCGGGCTGCAATTTCAGCAGGTTTACAATGGGCTTTCCTTTTGCAGAAGAAGAAAGTTTGGGTATGTTGTATGCTTTAAGCTTGTAAACCCTGCCTGTATTGGCAAAACATAAAAGGGTATTCAAGCTCTCTGTTAAAAATATATCGGCAATATAGTCGCTATCCGCAAAAGTAGCTGCCATTCTGCCCTTTCCGCCCCTGTTTTGAGTGGAGTAAATATCAGAGGGTATCGATTTTATGTAGCCTTTTTTAGAAAACGTAACAAGCAGTTTTTCATTTTTTATCATATCTTCTATGTCTATATCCTTAGGCTTATCCGATATCTGTGTTCTGCGTTCGTCGTCGTAGGCATCCTTAACATACAACAGCTCGTCTTTTATGACCTTCTTTAAAATTTCTCTGTTTGAAAGAATACTTTCGTAATAGGCTATATCTTTAATAACGCTTTCATATTCCTCTATGATTTTCTGCTTTTCAAGTGCAACGAGCCTTGCAAGCTTCATATCCAGTATTGCCTGAGTTTGTTTATCACTTAACAAGAATCTCTCTTTCAAGCGTTTCCTTGCCTCTTGAGTATCCTTTGAAGAGCGTATTATATTAACAACCTCATCTATATTATCGAGTGTAATTCGCAAACCTTCAAGTATATGAGCCCTGTCTTTAGCCTTATTCAATAGAAATGATGTCCTTCTTTTTACAACATCGATTCTGTGGGATACAAAGACACCTATTGCGTCCTTAATACTTAAAAGGCGGGGGACATTATCAACCAAAGCCAACATATTTATACCGAATGTTGTTTCAAGATTTGTATATTTAAACAATTTATTCAAGATAACCTGTGGCTCTTCGTCTCTTCTTAACTCTATCACTATTCTGATTCCCTCTTTATTGGACTCATCCCTTAAATCGATAATACCCTCAACCTTTTTATCCTTTGCAAGCTGCGCTATGGATTGTATCAGCACGGCTTTATTGACCTGATAGGGTATCTCATAAACCACAAGAGCATTCCTGTTTTTAAGTTTTTCTTCCTTGACCTTTGCTCTGATTCTTACCTTTCCAAGCCCTGTTTTATAAGCCTCTTTAATGGAATTTCTATCAAAACAGACAGCCCCTGTCGGAAAATCGGGACCCTTTATATACTCTAAAATTTCATCTATTCCAATTTCTCCGTCTTTTTCAAGATACGCCAAGCAAGCATCAATCACTTCACCGAGATTGTGAGGGGGGATATTTGTTGCAAAACCAACGGCAATGCCAGATGAACCGTTCATAAGCATATTGGGTATGAAACTTGGAAGTACTACCGGTTCATTCATAGATTCATCATAATTAGGTGCAAAATCAACGCTGTTTTTATCCAAATCCTTCAGCATCTCTTGTGCTATTTTAGACAGGCGCACTTCGGTATATCTCATAGCAGCAGGAGAATCGCCGTCTATGGAACCAAAATTCCCCTGCCCGTCGATAAGCGGATATCTCATTGAAAAGTCTTGGCTCATTCTTACCAATGCGTCATAAACCGCCATATCGCCATGCGGGTGATATTTACCGATAACATCACCGACCACACGAGCACTTTTTTTATAAGGCTTGTTGTGGTCTAAGTTGAGTTCCTTCATGGCATATAAAATACGCCTGTGAACCGGCTTTAATCCGTCTTTGGCATCAGGTATTGCACGCCCTACAATTACACTCATAGAGTAGTCAAGATAGGACTGTTTCATTGTATCTTCTATATCTATCGGCACTATATTCTTATCACTAAACAAATCTTTCATTAAACCATTCTCCTACACATCAAGATGTTTGACGAATTTTGCATTTTCTTTAATAAAATCTCTTCTCAAATCAGCCCTGTTTCCCATAAGCAGGGTAAATACATCATCAGCCTTTTGGGCATCATTGATAGTTACCTTCAATAAATTCCTCTTTTTCGGGTCCATAGTTGTTTCCCAGAGCTGTTCAGGGTTCATTTCTCCAAGTCCTTTATAGCGTTGAATCTCAAGTCCTTTTTTTGCTCTCTCCTCAATTGCGGCAATCATATCCTTGATAGTCTTAAATTCAACTATATCATTTTTAACCATAACCTTAAAAGGAGGGGAACCCAGAAGATGTTTTGAGGGGGCATATTTTGTAATCAATTTAAATTCGTGGGAGTTAAAAAAGTCGATATTTATAAACATCTCCTTCTGTTCATTATCAAACACATACTTAAACACAACAGCCTCGTTCTGCAGTTCAATTTCACTGATAAATATTGATGAATTGGCTTTCAAACAACTGTTAAGTGTCTCCTGAAGATTTATGGTATCTTTAACATCGTCAATACTCGGAGCCGTAATAGACAAACAGCGCACAATCTCTTCACTGCCGTATTTTGTTGTTAATCTGTCAACCATATTTTCATATACTAAAAGCTTATTTACTATCTTCTTAAATTCCTCTTTCTCTATCTTTTGACCGTCTATAACCGGTATAAAATCTTCTATACCCTTATTAACAAGAAATTCCTTCATCTGCTTTTCATCTTTTATATAAAACTCTTTTTTGCCGATTCTGCACTTATACAAAGGCGGCTGGGCTATATAGACGTAGCCTGCTTCTATAAGCTCTTTAAAATATCTGAAAAACAGGGTTAAAATCAGGGTTTGTATATGACTGCCGTCAACATCCGCATCTGTCATAATTATAATTTTGTGATATCTGACATCGTTTATATTAAAACTCTCTCCAATACCGGCTCCTACTGCCGTAACCATATTCTTTATCTCTTCACTTGTTAAAATCTTTGTCAGATTTGTTTTTTCCGTGTTTAAAATTTTACCTTTTAAAGGCAAAATTGCCTGATACACTCTATCTCTTGCCTGTTTCGCACTCCCGC
>WGCD01000022.1 GCA_015493995.1 Desulfurellaceae bacterium | reverse complement strand
CAACTTTATATTTTCTTTCAGGAAAGGATTGAAAGGTTAAGTGGGATTTAGTATGATGGAGAGGAAAGAGGAATTTACACAGAAAAGGGGACAGAGTCAAAATCAAATCTTCGTATCTTGTCAAAAATTCAAGTCCAACAAATCAATTAACCTGACCCGCAACTCGTAGGCGAATTTTCGTGCAGATTCAAATATATAGCCATTAATAACGTTAATCGGTAGCTGGTCGGCGGGCAGGTTATCTCAAACGTTATCTTTCCATATTTTCTTAATTAATTGTAGTTTAATGTACTATTCAAGCGCTTTATTTTAAATATTTTCAATATCACAATTTGATGGGCGTTTTTACAATTTGTTTCTTTAAGAAAATTGGATACAGTTAAACTCTTATCCAATTATTTTATCATATCTTATTCATAACAAAAAACACCCTAAAAATATATAGAAATCACAAAGTTCGGGTCAACTACAAAAGGGGACTTTCTTTTCTTGATATTCCATATTTATCGCCTTCAAACAACAAATATAAGAATTTTATTGTCAGTCATTGTTCTTTTCTTTTGGCTTCTTTTTAAGCAGTTTATCTTCAAGCCAGTCGAGAATTCTCTCATTTGATATCATCATTGCTCCCATCTGACAATGGTCAGCAGCACCCTCTTTTTCTGTAAAAAGCATATATGTTTTGGGGCATTTTAAAGCACTATACAATTGCTTTGCCTGACCGGGCATATCCTTGTCATCTTTGGAATCAACGACCAAAACAGGGCACTTAATTTTGTCTGCATAGGCTCTCATATTGTAGGGTTTGAGTTTTAAAAGAAAAGCGGTCGGAGACTTTGCACCGAAGGTAAACATACCGTTTCCAAAAAACCAGCCTACATCCGCATCTTTGTTCATTATCTTCATAATTTCCTTATTGAACTCTTCCGATGCTTTTTTATTTTTGAGGATTTCTTCCATATTTGGCGGGCAGTGTTTAAGGGCGTTGGCGTAAAAATCATACACCCCGCCGTCTGCAACGCAAACCTTGATTCGATGCTCAAAAGCAACGGCTCTCGGAGCCAAATACCCTCCGAAGCTAAAACCAATGAGGGCAATTCTCTCTTGGTCAACTTCGGGAAGTTTCAAAGCATAATTCACAACAGGCGTTACAACGTTTTCCCAGTCTGGCCTGAACGGAATTTTTTGCACACGTATCATTTCACCCTGCCCGGGTCCTTCGAAGAAAAGGCAGTTAAAACCACGCTCAACTGCAAGACGACCAATTTCAAAATAAAGTTCCTCCGCCGTACCGTCGAATCCGCTGTGGATGATTAATAATGGTCTTTTTTTGCCTGAGTTATCTACAAGGCACAAATAAGCAGGCAGTGTTGTTTTTTTAAAAGGAATTCGAATAAATTTTATCGGGCTTTTGGATAGTTTGGCTGCTTTTTGGAAGCATTCGCGACTTTTTCGCCATGTTTTCACTATCCGAGGGTCTTTGGGGTTGGTGTGAAGGAAAAATTCAGCCGTCCTATAATAATTTGAAGCGCGAAAATACGCCTCTCTTGCACTTTGCTTATGCCCTTTGGATAAAAATCTTTCAGCCGTCTTTTCAAGGCGTCTTGCTGTTTTATGCCATTGCCTATACCAGCTTTCGTTACTCCCATCCTTTATGCGATAAGCAGTGCTTAAACACTCCCCTATATCAGCACCCCCTGTACTGCTGTAGCCCATAGTTCTTAACAGTTGAAAGGAATACTGAGGGTCTTTAAAAACCAACCCTCCTGCTTCGACATAAGCATTAAATAAAAAGGTGCTAACAATTAAAAGAAGAACAATCACAACAAATCTCTTCCCATTAGCAATTTTGACTTTCATCTACTTCCTCCAAAAGTAATTATTCTTTCGTCTCTTGTTATAACAGCTGCATACCATATAACCTCAAAAACCATTAAAATACCGAACTAAATTTTAGCATCTCTAAAGTGTTTTTTGCCCTTTTTTATAACAACATCCCATTAATTACCGTGAGTTTTTTCAACATTTAGCTTTAACCTAACCTATTTTTATTTCCTGACCTGCTTAAAAATATTTTAACACTTACTTTTTATTATATATAACTTACATATTAAAATATATTTGTCAAATTTTTTACAGAGGTTAAGAATAGTTATTTAAATGCAGCATCAGTAAAGATTTAGCTGTAATCTTTTGTTGTACTGGTTAAAATCAACTAATTCTATAAATACGGTGCACATAGATTTTCGCCTGCAAAGTGAAAACGAGCTATGTCTTTCTTACTGTCCAATCTTCATAAGAAAGCTCAAAAAAATATAGTAACCATGAAAAGAAAAATTACATATCTAAAGCATAAAATTATTTTTCTATCTTTATGCCCAAATTCTCAAACAGCTCCAATTTTTCGCTGTCCATTTCAAGAGGATGAAAAATTATCACATCAACATTCTGCTTAACAAGCCATGCAATCAGCCTTATGGAATGCCCTTTTCCTCTCTCAAAATAGGGGTTTTCATATCTAAAAGAGTTAAATACATTTCCTTTTTCGTCTATCTCGTCAAGATGCACAAAAGCAACATCCCTTAATCTTTGCGCTACTTCACCGTTTTTTGTCAAAAATGTAGCAACTCTTTTATATTTCTTCTTAACTGGTTCATAGTGGATTGTTACGATTTCAAGATGCTCTATCTCTTTTTTGAGGTTCTGCTCTATCTTTTCCACTATATCATGAGCCGTATCCATACTCTTCAGATTTATCTGCAAAACGATATCGGCTATAAATATACTGCCGGCTTTTCTGATAAACAGAGTCTCTATTTTACCTACCTCTGGATACGAATTTATTATCGATTTCGCCTTTTCAATTATGGAAACATCGACCGAAGCATCAAGCAGAGTCAATACGGCATCTTTTAATATTTCGTATGCTCCGTGAAAAATCATCAGCACTATGACAACAACCGCAACCTCTTGAGCATAGGGTATCTTGTTATAACTCAAAACAACACCTGAGATAGCCACTATTGTCGCTCCGATATCCATTATCCAATCCAATAAATCAGTTTGAACGCCCGGCGAGTTAAGTTTTTTTGAGGATTTAAACTCAAAAAACGCAAAACTGGCTTGAAAAAACAAGACAACTATCAAAAACCCTACGGTTAAATACGGGTGATTGATTGTCAATTTGCCTTTAGAAAAAATTACACTCCTTACTATCTCAAAACCGGCATATATTATGACAATACCGCCTATCAAAGCTGCGAAATCCTCTAACTTATGCATACCAAAGGGAAATCTCTTTGTTTTCTTGCCGGCAAGTTTTATTGATGCGTATATCAAAATCGAGTTGGCAACATCGGAAAGACTATGAATGCCGTCTGCTATAATAACACCCGTATTTGTCAAAATACCAACTGTGAGTTTGCCTATTGCCATCAAAAGATTTAAGAATGTTGAAGCCAAAAGCCATTTTTCTTTTGTCAGTTGTTTATCAGACAAGCAACTCCTCCGCATAAAATAATTCTTAATATATAATGGCAACAAACCTACCTATTAT
>WGCD01000021.1 GCA_015493995.1 Desulfurellaceae bacterium | reverse complement strand
GGCGGAACGTTCGATATAGGGCTGCAGGCTTTAAGCGGAGCAGCTGAGCGAAACGATGATATAATATACGTATGTTACGACAATGAGGCGTATATGAATACGGGAATTCAAAGAAGCTCCGCAACTCCTTACGGTGCTGCAACAACGACGACACCTCCTCCAATACAAAAAGACAGACCAAAAAAAGATTTGATGGAGATAGTGAACGCACACGAGGTTCCGTATATCGCTTCTGCCACTATAGCTTACCCTAAAGATTTGATGAAAAAGTTTGAAAAGGCTAAAAACACAAGAGGGTTTAAGTTGATACACCTGTTTTCGCCATGTCCCCCCGGACACAAATCCGTAGAATCAAAATCGGTTGAAATTGCAAAATTGGCTGTTGAAACGGGAATATTCCCCTTGTATGAAATTGAAAACGGGGTGCATAAATTAACAAGGAAACCGAAATTTACGGATGTTAAAGAATATCTGTATCTCCAGGGAAGATTTAAACATCTTGATGACAAAGAAGCACAAATAATAACCGAAAATATAAAGAAAAGATGGGAAAAGCTCACTAAGAAATTTGAGTGTTGATTAAAGCGCTTTTTTCAAAAAGCGCTTTTTTTACCTTTTGCACAGCGTTTGACCTTTATATTTGAGCCTGCGAGTCTTAATTTCATTGAGGCGTTTTGTTATCCTTTTTGATTGTCCAGACAAGCATACTGCCTGCAAATGCTATCAATGCGTTGAATCCAAAGGCAACTTTAAATCCGAAACTATCCGCCAAAGCTCCTACGACGCTCGGGGCTATAGATGATGCAATCATAACCATACCGAAAACTACGGCTATGTTGGTATTGACCTTCTTACCGCCGATTTCAGCGGCAAAGGCGTGTCTTACAGGTATCGACAGGGACATAAAAAATCCCATAAAAAATAAGAAAATTATGTTTGTGTATGCAATGAAAAGGAGTAAAAATACGCCCATTAAGAAATAGCTGAACGATATGGTTTTTCTTCTTCCAAGTTTATCGGATATATACCCTCCGAGCGGTTGGGCAACCATTCCGGCAAACAGCATAACGGAGGCTTTCAGGTTTGCGTTTAATATCGAAGCACCTTTTGCATAAAAGTAAGAGGGCAAAAAAGAGCTGATTCCTCTTGAGAAAAACGGTATTACTATGGCAATAAAGCCAAGAAGCACGAGCTCTTTAGTCAGGGTGCTTTTCATAGTTGTTTTTATGGGTTTTTCTTCTATCTTAACGAGGATAAGGATAAGAAGAGCTATTATAACACCGGGTATGGAGACTATTAAAAACGCCTTCGTGTTGTATAGTGATAGCAGATAACCCATTGCTATAGGTGCAAGAAAAAATCCCAAAGCGCCGCCTGTTCCGTTAATACCTATTGCCGTACCCTTTTTTTCTTTAAATACGACACTCAATATTCCCATTCCTTGAGGGTGATACGTTCCAAGCCCTATACCTATAAAGAATGTTGTAAACAGAGCGCTGTAGTATGAATTTGACAGATAAAACAGAATATATGATGCCGAAAGAATAAGAAAGCCAGCAATAAGAGAAAATTTTCTTTTGGCGTAGCGCTCGCTGAAATGGGCTATGGGCGATTGCAGAACGGCACCTGTTAAATAAGGCACACTAAGCAGAAAACCTGATTGAAGGTAGTTTATATGGTACATCTTTTTTATTAGAGGTAAAGCCGGGGGTATTAAAATCGAATACCAGTCATTCACCAAGTGAGCCAGTGCTATGGTTGCAAGTAGAATGACCGGATTCGTTATCTTTTTCATTAACGTCTATTTATTTACACGCTCAACATATTCTCCGGTGCGGGTATCTATCTTTATTGTTTCTCCTTCTTTTAGGAAAAAAGGAACCTGAACAATTGCACCCGTTTCAAGCGTTGCCGGTTTTGAGCCTGTTGCAGCCGTATCTCCCTTAAAACCCGGCTCCGTTTCAACAATCTTCAGTTCTACAAAGTTTGGAAGAGATACGCCTATCGGTGTGCCGTTGTAGAGCATAACCGAAACATCTTTGTTTTCCTGTATAAAGTTTGCAGCCTCTCCCATAATATTTTCGTCTATGGAAAACTGGTCGTAATTGGACGTATCCATAAAATGAAATCCTTCGTTATCTTTGTAAAGATACTGCATCACCCTCTCTTCCACATCCGCTTTGTCAAGCTTTATTCCCGATTTATAGGTTTTTTCCACCACGTTGCCGGTTTTAAGATTTTTTAGCTTAACTCTGACAAAAGCCTGACCTTTTCCTGGTTTAACATGTTCGTAGTCAACTATCTCGTAAGGGTCGTTATCGATTTGAAGTTTAACCCCTCTTTTAAATTCGTTTGTGGCAATCATCTCTCCCATTTTTACACTTCTCCTTTCTTACTCTTCCAGTCCTATATTTTTTGCACTATTTTGCAGACACTCGGCAACAAAAAGTATGTGGTCTGACAGCTCGACGCCGAGTTCTTCTGCCCCAAGTTCAATCTCTTCTCTGTTTACTCCTTTTGCAAACGCCTTGTCTTTCAGTTTTTTCTTAATTGACTTCAGTTTAACATCTTTTAGATTTCTTGTAGGTCTGACCAGTGCGTAGGCATACAAAAAACCGCTTAACTCGTCAACGGCAAAAAGTGCTTTTGCCATAAGTGTTTCTCTTTTTACGCCCGTATATTGCGCATGACCCATAATAGCTTCTACAATATCGGCATCAACGCCTTTTTCCTTTAAGATTTCAGCTCCTTTGTAGGGGTGCTCATCGTGGTATTTCTCATAGTCAAAATCGTGAAGTAATCCTGTTATCGCCCATTTTTCCTCATCTTCGTTAAATTTCTTTGCATAGCAGCGCATAGCCGTTTCCACGCAGGTTGCGTGTGTTAAAAGGCTTTCACTTTTCGTATATTCCTCCAACAATTTTCTTGCTTCTTCATATGTCATACACACCTCCGTAATCGCAATAAATTTGGCAACATTAGTTTATATGAATTTTAATATTTTTCAAGAAAAGAGTGTGTTTTAGCGTGCAGTACTCTAAAGTTTCAGATTTTAGCTTGTTGATATTTGATTGTTATTGTTGTATTCTAAATGAGCATCCTGTCTGTTTTTTTAGGGGAAAAAGCGTATGAAAAAAATTGTTTTTGCCTTGTTTCTAATTATATTTTATTCAACTAACAGTTATGCTTTGCGCATAGTCTCGCTGTCTCCATCGACAACCGAAATTTTATTTAAACTCGGTTTGGGAGGGGATATTGTTGGAGATACGCTGTTCAGCAACTACCCGAAGGAAGCGAAAAATATAACAAAAGTCGGAAGCTATGTCAGACCCAACCTTGAAAAGATATTGGAGCTTAAACCGGACTATGTCATAGGTATGAAAGAAGGTATGAATAAAAGCGTGCAGAACAAGTTAAACGAGTTGGGCATAAAAAACAGATTTTACGCATCAAGAAATGTGTCGGATATAGTCTTTATGATTAAGGATATTGCAAAAATATTTCACAAAAATCCTAATGCTGTGGTCGCAAAGATTGAAAAATATTACAAAAAGTTTCCACCTGTAAAAAAGACCGGTATCTTTGTTGTGAGTGTTCAACCTTTGATTGTCGCCACCTGTAACACCTTTGTAAACAGCATATTAAGATGTGCAGGCATTAGAAATATTGTAAAAGATAAAGCTTTGGAGTTCATTATTATTGACAAGGAGTATATCATTAAAAAACAACCCGACTACATCATAGTCTCTCTCGGCGTCAAAAAACAGATTGAAATGGCAAGGTCATTTATTAAAAGATTTCATTTGAAATCTAAGCTGCTCATAGTTGACCCGAATATATATAACAGACCCTCATACAGGATAGTAAATGCATGTTTGGATTTGAGAAAAAGAACCTCCTACTAATCTTTTTTCTATTTTTTCTAAGCCTTTTTGTCGGGCTTTTCTCATTAAGATACGGCGGCAAAACAATACCTTTTTACGATTTATTCACTCATCAAAACAGCCTTTTGGTTGTTCATTTAAGGCTTCCGAGAATTTTGGCGGATTTTATGGTGGGAGCCGGTCTATCAATCGTCGGTTTGAGCTTTCAAACTTTGGTTAGAAATCCTCTCGCTGAGCCGTATCTTTTCGGCATATCGGGTGCTGCGGCTTTGGGCTATGTTTTGGGAAGCATATTTTTAAGCGGAGTATATTCCTATGCTTTGAGCTTTCTTTTATCTGTTTTTACAGTGTTTTTTGTTATGTTTTTTGCTTTGAAAGACAGGGAAAACGCCCCCTCATCAATGGTTTTGACAGGTGTTGCCGTAGGGTTTTTTTACAGTTCCATTATTTCGGTTATGAGTATATTTTTAAGCTCCCGTTTTGTAAAAAATATATTTTTATGGTATTTGGGGGATACGACCGGTTTGACTTTAAATTCCGCAATTATTTCTCTTTTTGTTGTTACGTTTCTTTCGGCATTAATGTTTTTTGATGCGGAAAAACTCAATATTTACGGTGTGGGGGAGGAGTTTGCCCAAACCTCTGGAGTAAATATAAAATCTTTAATTTACAGGCAGTACGTTTTGGGCTCTTTGATAACAGCTGTAGTTGTTTCAAAATGCGGCGCTATAGGTTTTGTGGGGCTTATTGTGCCTCACATAGTAAAAACGCTTTTCGGCAAAGACAATAAATTGAATTTTGCGCTTACGTTCTTTTTGGGCGGTATGTTTTTAATTATCGTTGACACACTGATAAAAAGCATTGTTTACCCTATGGAGATACCGATTGGAGTAATTACCGCAATGATAGGCAGTCCGTTTTTGATTTTGCTTATGAGGAAATTCAGGTATGTTGAGCGTTAAAGGGTTACACTTTGCATATAATCGAGCATTTTCCTTAGACATAGAGAGACTTGATATACCGGAGGGCTCTCTGAATGTGATAATAGGTCCTAACGGAAGCGGCAAAACGACATTTGCAAAAATCATTTCAGGATTGATTGACTACTATGAGGGTAGTGTTGAGATAGATTCCTATGATATTAGAAAGCTCGATGTAAAAAACAGAAGCAGGATTGTTTCCTATATTCACAGAAGAATGGTTAAAGATTTGTATTTACCTGTTAAACGATTTGTCCAAATAGGGCGGTATGTCCATAAAAACAGCATTTTTTTAAATCTTGATAAGCAGGATAAGATGATAATAGACGAGATACTCGAGGTTGTTGATTTGAGGCAAAAAAAGGATATGATGCTTTCTCAACTTTCAGACGGAGAACTGCAGAGAGCAATCATAGCAAAAATTCTTTGCCAGCAGACCAAATATGCCGTTTTGGATGAACCGACGTCTGCTTTAGATATTGCCCACGTTGCATCAATTTTAAACCTGTTGAGCCGCATAAAAAGTAAAACCACCATAGTTGTGATACTGCACGATATTAACGAAGCCATAAAAATATACGACAATCTCATCTGCTTAAACGAAGGCAGAGTTGAATGCAGTTGGACAAAAGAGGATGTTTTTGACTTGCAAAAGCTTGAAAAACTCTTTAAAATCAAACTTAACGAGTTTAAACACGGTTTGGGCAGAGTAGTTTATTTTTGATGTCTATCTTTTCGACTTGAGGGAAGTCCGGTGAGACTCCGGCGCTGTCCCGCAACTGTAAGGCTGACGAAATCTTTATTTTAAGCCACTGCCTTGTTAGGTGGGAAGGCAAAGAGAGTAGGATGAAGCCGAGCCAGGAGACCTGAGTCGAAAAGTCCAAAGACACTAACCTTACGAGGATAAGGAGGTGTGCGATGTACGTTTTTTTCGCCTGTAATCATAATACCTCTTAGAGATGTAGGTTTTTTTAAGATTCTTTTTTTAAAAATTACGGAGGTGTTATGATTAAAAAGATAGTTATACCGGTTGTTTTTCTATTTTTTTCCGTTTCTTTTTTGAGTTTTGCTCAAGACAATACGATTGTTGTAACAG
>WGCD01000020.1 GCA_015493995.1 Desulfurellaceae bacterium | reverse complement strand
CTTTTATCCATATCCGATATGATGCTTTTTTCCATAAAATCTTCTATGTTTTTAAGTATATTTATCTTCTTTGTTATGGTTCTAAACCAGTATTGCGGGTCAACGCCGAAATTGCCGGTTTGGGCTTTTTGTATGGCTATATTCTCCATCCTTTTAACTTCCTCTATTGACTGTCCTTTGAAATGTTCCTTGAAATAGTTTAAAAATCTCTTATTTGCCGACAGTAAAAACGAGTGCATATAACTTTCCTGCTCGGCAAGAAGTGTTATAAACTTCTTATACATTCCTTTGCCGAAATGGTTTTGTGCAAATGTGTTTGATAAAACCGCTCTTTCAATCCCCGCTCTTTCTTTGGATAGAAGGAAATTGGCGTATGCGTTGAGTTCTTTTGATATATCGGAATTATCAGTTGAAAAACCTATTACACCGATTGCATCTAATAAATTGGAGTTGATTTGCGTGTAGTATTTAACCTCATTTTGAACGCTTATCGACAGGGAATCGACCTCGCTTCTTATCTTGTTTATGTTTGAAAGCTCTCTCATAGCATTTTTGAAATAGTCGGCAAATTCCTGATTGTAATTCGAAAAATCAAACCCCTTTGCCTTCGAAATGAGTGCATTTAATTTCTTGTTTGTTTGGAGTCTTTGGTTCTTCAATATTTCGACGAACTTTTTGCCCTTAGAACCTAAAAATCCGGCAGATGCTCCCCTTTCTTTTTGAAGTTCGTGCACGAGGCTTCCGATTCTGACAGCAAGCACTACGGCGTCTTTCGAGCCGTTTATGTCTTTGTAGCTTTCATACTGATATACTGAAGATGTGACGGAAAAAAACAAAATAACAAAAGAGATAATGGCAATCACAATCGAAAGTTTGGTTTTAAGCGATAGGTTCTTCATACAAATCCTCCTTGCCGACAATTTTTTGTATTTTAATATATATACCTGCAAATATCAACTCAATTGAATTCAGGCTCAAAAAACCTCAGCAGAGCAAAAGATATTGTTTTGACAACAAACAGGCAAAGATTTAAAAATTTATCAATTTATTACATAACATTCAATAGACCGCTGCTGTATAGCAACTGTTCGTATGCTTTTATCAACAGGCACGCCAGAAACGGCAGCCGGACTGCTACATAATAGATGAAGTAAATAATACTAAAAAATTAATAGGAAGAGTTACTTATTCTTAAAAAACGGTGTCACGTTGGCATTTATCGGTAATTTTTTCTTGACAATTTAGTATATTTTTATAAATTAGAAAAGTTTGTGTTGTGTATTACCGGTAATTTGTTTAAATGGAGGATTTATGCTAACTATTTTTGAGAATGCGGAACATAAGAATGTTATGTTCAGCGATTTGACCAGCGGTCATATGGTTCAGGCAAATCAACATATCATCGTTCACAACGACGAGGCGATGGTTCTTGACCCCGGCGGACACAAGGTCTATTCGAAACTTTTTTCTGGGCTCTCCGATGTTACACCTTCAAAAAATCTAAAGCATATTTTTTTCTCTCATCAAGACCCCGACATCATAGCTTCCGCCAATGCGTGGCTTATGATATCAAAAGCAGATGCCTATCTGTCCGAGCTGTGGATGAGATTTATACCGCATTTCGGTGTTGACGAATTCGTAATTTCAAGAATCCATCCTATTCCCGACGAAGGTATGATTATTGAACTCGGAGGTGCACCCATAAAGGTTATACCGGCTCATTTTTTGCATTCATCCGGCAATTTTCAGCTGTACGACCCGGTTGCAAAAATCTTATACTCGGGGGATTTGGGTGCATCAATAGGAGCCGATTACGACGTGGTTAAAGATTTCGACGAACATATCAAATTTATGGAAGGGTTTCATAAACGCTATATACCCTGCAAAAGAGCTTTGGACATGTGGGTCAATACTGCTGCCAAACTCGATATAGATATGATTGTTCCGCAGCACGGAGCAATATTAGATACGCCAAAGATGTCGTCTTTGTTTATAGATTGGATTTCAAACTTATCCTGCGGCTTGGATTTGATGGGAGACAGTTTCCCCATACCTTAGTTATATATCGAGTATTTTTAGTATTATGTAAATTTAAATTCTTTTGTGCTTCAAGCGGATAGTTTTTTAAATTATTTCACAAATATTTGTCTGTTTTTTAATACTCACAGAGAGTTTTTAATTTAAGCCTAAAGTTTTTTACCGCTTCAGGCAAATTCAGAGAGCTCTATAGCCTTAACAGGACAAACCTTAACACAGTATCCGCAGGCTATACACTCCTCTTTGTGCAGTTCAACTTTCATTGTGTTTCTGTCTTCTATCAAAAGTGCGTTTGTGGGGCACACAGGCAAACAGAAACCGCAGTGGTAGCATTTGTTGTAGTCTATGGTTATGCTCTCCTCTATGAACTGGATTGAAACGCCGTTTTCCTTCAGATAATCTATACCTTGCTCAAAATCCCTATCATCGCCTGAGAGTTCTATTATCAAGCGTCCTTCTTGTCTTGGAAATATTTCGGCGCTCATTATGTTAAACGTTAAATTATACTGCCTTGATAGAGTGGATGTAAACGGTTTATTGGAATTTTCTTTTGGAAATCTCAATATTATTTTTTTTGATATCATTTTTTACTCCTCCTATTTTTATACAAGTGATATTTCTCCCCAAATGCCCATTGCGTCGCCTTTGATAAACATACATCCGATAATATTTTTTGATTTGGCAAATTCAATGGCTTTTTTTATATCGTTTTTTTCTTTTATCATATTTGCCGTTTTCGTTGCCAAACCGTCCGATAAAACGGAATCATCGGAAACAATAAGTGACAAATCGGCTCTGCCTCTGCTCAACGAAGGACCTATTTTTGCGCTTGATGAGCAAATACCGTAAGGTTTTTCGCTTTTTTCCAATTTGATTTTCAATTTATCTTTAAAATGCTTGTTATTTGTGTATATGCCTACAATAGGCGGTTTTTTGGTTTTTAAAAATATATCTCCTCCGTTTTCCACAACACATTCCCTACACCTTTTTAGTATGAAATTTCCAATATATTTTGCAAAAGCACCGGCAACACACGCCATAGGTCCCACGTCGGACAGCTGCGCACTTCTCATCATATCACGTGCAATTTCAGGCGCTTTTTTATCAAAGTGCACAGGCACAAGAGATGTTAAAAACTCCCTGTTTTTTTCTATGTATTGCTCCAATTCAATCCTTAGATGTCTTACATATTCAAAAATTTCAAAGCGCATATCCTCACAAGCCGAAATAAATAAATCCGTTTCTTTGTATGAAACTTCAAAGTTTGTCAGCCTGTCTGAGACAATGTGCCTGTAAAACCTTTTCATAGATAGTTCTTCGGATATTTCATAGGTTTATAGTCTTTTGATAAAGGCAGGCTTGCAGAGGGCTTTGTCAAATAGAACTTCCCTTCTGATATGCGCTTTTTTAACTCTTCCGCAATCTTCACAGCCATAAAATAACTCGAAAGCGGCGTTGTCGGTATTTTTTTGGCACCGACAGTGATAAAGCCCTCCCGCAGCTGCTTATAGTTTGTCAGCCCGTAATTGTTATCTATCTTTCTCGGATAATCATAACCGTAGTCAAATATATACGCATCAATCTCTTCATCTTTAACCGAGGTAAAAAATGCCATTTCCTCATTTAAAATCGGGATAGGAACGCCTATTCCCACGCTTAACGATACTCCATAACCCAAAATTGAGGCACCTTTTATATATTTTTCGCTCATCTGTTTCATATCGCCGATTACAGCCAACGCTCCCGCTCCTGTTTTGGGTACTCCTCTTTTGTTTCTCTCCTCGTTGGGATTGTGCTGTGTGCCGTGGTAAATTACATACCCTTCTCCTCCTGCCAAAAATATGCGGCTGCCGATTCCAACGGTCAGATAGAACGGGTCATTCATCAAAGGCGACAGTTGTCCGGCAGAAGAGTAGGTTGCATTAGCCATATGCGGCTTTAACACACCCATATAGGTATAAATGGTTTTGTCTGTGGTATTGATTGCAACGGAGTAGTTTTGATATGCGTTTCTCGGATTGAGCAGTGTTGCTTCCTTTAAATCATTTACGGTTATATCCATCTCGATTTCTTTTGAGGGATAGCAGTCGGTTCCATAACCCTGGGCTACAAGGTGTATTTTTTTGCCGGATATTAAATCTTCTATAACGTGCCCGCCTCCGTATTCAAACCTTCCGGGGTGAACCGCATTCAAAGGGTCGTTTCTCTTGACTGCACTTGCGCCGATATATGCATCAACCGCTGCAACGGCTCCGTATGCTTCAACGTCGTTTAACCATACCTTTGCAGCTTTTATTTTGGGCTTGGTATGCCCGAAATTTATTAAGGCTCCGCTTGAACACATTATACCGAAAGTTCCGGTGGTCACAACATCCACACTTTTTGCCGCCTCTATGATACCTTTTTTATTAACGATATCTATCATCTCTTCAGCGTTGACTATAACAGCCTCTCTATTTTTTATCTTTTCGTTAATCTCTTCAATTGTTTTATTAACCTTGAATTCACTCATTTTTGTTCCTCCTTTTACAGAATTGAGACATTATACTGCTACAAAAAGTGTGTATAGTCAACTAAAAAATAGAAAAAGCGAGGGGTTTTTTGTTGATGTGGATAAATATAAGGCTATTTTTTCCAGAATGTAGGTGTTAATATGACAAAAACGGTGTAGATTTCAAGCCTCCCCACAAGCATGGCAAAACTTAAAATCCATTTAACAACAGAAGGAAGGGCTGCGTAGTTATCAACAGGTCCAACGCTTCCGAAACCGGGACCTATATTGCCCAAGGTCGCAGCTGATGCTGAAAGTGAGGTTATTATATCAACACCGAAAAGCGAGACGCTTAAAGCAACGATAAAAAATATTGTTATGTATAAAAAGAAAAACCCCGAAATGGAATACACTATGTTTTTTCTTATAAGCTGTTTGTTTATCAGTAAAGAGAAAACACCTTTTGAGTGTATGTGATGTTTGATTTCTATTATAGACTGCTTCAGCAGAGTGTATATTCTTATAACCTTTATGCTTCCTCCTGTTGAGCCAGAACAACCGCCTATAAACATAAGTATAAACAGCACGGTTTGGGCAAAATGAGGCCATTTCTCATAGTTAGCCGTGACAAATCCTGTTGTTGTCATAATGGAGACAACCTGGAAAGCCCCGTACCTCAAAGCCTGGAAAAAGTTTGTGTATTGGTGTAGAATGCTTATGCTGACAAAAAGAGTTGCTATAACCACTATGAGAGTGTAAAACTTAAACTCATCGTCTTTTAAACTTGAAAACCTGCCCGTTAAAACCTTGAAATGTATGGAGAAATTTGCTCCTGCAAGAAACATAAATACTGTAATCACCCAATCTATGTATGCGGAGTGAAAATAGGCAACGCTTGCGTTTTTTGTAGAAAAACCCCCGGTCGCCATCGTCCCGAATGTGTGGGTTAAGGCATCAAAGAGATTCATTCCGCCGCCAAGGAGAAGAACGGTTTCGATAACACTCAAAAGAAAATAGACCAACCACAGGTATTTTGCCGTTTCTGCTATTCTCGGCGATATCTTTTCCATAGTGGGACCCGGACTTTCGGCTTTAATCAACTGTATTCCTCCAACTCCGAGCATAGGAAGGACTGCAACACTTAAAACTATAATACCCATACCGCCCAACCAGTGGGTTAAAGAACGCCAGAAAAGTATGGATTTAGGCATTGCCTCTATGTTTGTGAGTATGGATGCTCCGGTTGTGGTAAACCCCGACATTGTTTCAAAAAACGAATTCGTTAAATCCATATGAACACCGATAATATACGGCAAACCACCAAACAGTGCTATAACAATCCAGCTTAATGTAACAAGAAGGAATCCGTCTTTTTTTGACAGCTGTTTATTGTCAACCTTAACGAGCGTGGTACCAAGAAGACCTATCATCAAACCTATAATAGATGTGATTATAAATCCGAAATAAGCATTGTCGTGATAGTATATGGAAAATATCAAAGGAAAAATCATAAAAACGGATATTATCATAACCAGTATGGAGAGAAACTTAATAATCAGCTTAAAATTCATCTATATCATTTTCTCTATGGAGGGTATATCCTCTTTTTTGGCAAATATTACAATCCTGTCACTGCTTTTTAAAACAAAGTTTCCGTTTGGAATCATATTTTCACTGTTTCTATTTATGGCTACGATAAGGCTGTTTTCCGGCAAGTTTATATTCCTTATGGTTTTGTTTGCCAAATTAGACTCATCGGGTATGGACAGCTCTATTGCCTCCGCATCTCCTCCGAAAATTGAATACAAACCCACTATATTGCCCTTCCTAATAAACTTTAAAATACTGCTTACCGCCGATATTTTCGGGGAGATAACAGCATCTATGTCGAGTTTGCTTGCCATAGCTATATAGTTGGGCTTATCTATCAAGGCAATTGAACGTTTTGCCCCGAGGTTTTTGGCATACAAAGCAGACAGAAGATTGATTTCCTCATTATCCGTCACGGTGATTACAACATCAAAATTTCCTATGTTTTCCTCAGAAAAAATTCCGGCATCGCTTGCATCACCTTGAATAATAACGGCGTGTTGGCACTCTTTGGATATCTCTTTACATTTTTCATAATCTTTTTCTATGATTTTTATGTTTCTTCTTTTGCCCTTCAATCCCTTTGCCGCCATCATACCTATTCTGCTGCCACCGAAAATGGCTATATCTTTAACCTTAATCTTAATTTTACCTATGCTTTCGAGTATCTCTTCTATTACCTTTTTCTTTGCAACTATGTATATATAATCACCCTCTTTGACTTTAGTAAAACCGTTGGGTATGACAAGTTCCCCGTTTTCTCTTTTAATCCCAGATATGACAAAATCTTTGTTGATTTGCTTCTTTATCTCTATTATGGTTTTGTTAAGCAGAACCGAATCTTTGCCGACATATATGCCTCTCATCTGAACATCAATATCCTCAAATATAATAACATCGCTTGAAGCCCCGAAATTCACGGCGTTTATTATGCTTTTCGATGCTTCGGTTTCGGGGTTTATAATAAAATCAATGCCTATATTTTCCGACAGGTTAAAGGGTTTGATATATTCTATATTTCTTAAACGGGCTATCTTTTTGGGTATGTTGAATTTGCTGTTGGCTATCAGACAGGATATGATGTTTATCTCATCCGAATTTGTAACAGCAATAAACATATCGGCTTTATCACATCCGGCTTCCGTTAATATATCCACATTTGTGACTTCGCCGTTTATAACGATGCAGTCCAAATTTTCAGATGCAAAGGAGCTTTTTTCGGCATCTTTTTCTATCAAAACCACATTTTTCTTTTCTTCGCTAAGTTGCTTGGCTATGTGGTATCCTACCTGTCCGGCTCCCGCAATGACTATGTGCATATGCTCTATCCGTATTTTTCTCTGTATTGTTTATATAACTCAACCTCATACTTTGACCCTATTATCAAAGGAACTCTCTGATGCAAACCTGTGGGTTTTATGTCGAGTATTCTCTCTTTGCCGTTAGTTGCCGCTCCGTTTGCCTGCTCCACTATGAAAGCCATAGGGTTTGCTTCATAAAGAAGCCTCAACTTGCCGTTTGTATTTTTGGAATCTTCCGTATATAAAAAGACGCCGCCTTTTATCATATTTCTGTGAAAATCGGCAACAAAAGAGCCTATCCAGCGTGCCGTATATTGCCTTTCTGGGTGGCTTTTTATGAAATTAACATACTCCTTTATTCCCTGCTGCCACCTGTTATAGTTAGATTCGTTTATGCTGTATATCTTACCGTATTCCGGTATGGTGATATTTTTATGAGACAGTATAAATTCACCCAAACTTTGGTCTAATGTGAAACCGTTTACGCCGTATCCTGCGCTATATACAAACAGAGTGCTTGAGCCGTAGATTACATATCCGGCACACACAAGATTTTTTCCCTGCTGGAGCAGGGATGCAACACAATCTCCGCTGTCAATTTTTTTATATATACCGAATATGGTTCCTATACTGACATTGACGTCTATATTGCTTGAGCCGTCAAGAGGGTCGAAAACAACGACATAGTCTCCCCCGTTTCTCTCTTTAACCTCTATGGCGTCGTCATTTTCCTCAGAAGCCATAGCACAAACGTATCCTGAAGATTTTAAAATATCTATCAGCAACTCGTTTGAGTAAAGATCAAGTTTTTGCTGTGTCTCCCCGTGTATATTGTGCGTTGAGGCTGCTCCTAAAATATTTACAAGTCCTGCTTTGTTAACCTGCCTTGAAATTATCTTGGAAGCAAATGCAATTTTTTCTAAAATCGGCGTGAAATCACCCTTATCCGATATATATTTTGTTTTTTCAGAAGCCATAAATGAACTTAAATTTATAAATGAATCTTTCATACAACCCTCCTCTTGATTTTTTCAAGAATATCATTTTAAAGCCAATCTATCAATAAAAAATAAAGGGAGTGCGGGTTTTGTCACGAGGGTTGATTTGAGAATAGAAATAAAGAAGAAGACAAGACAGAGGGATAAAAACAAAGATGAGGAGCAGCTTTCGCTGCTTTCTGGTAGGAACCGTAATCCCACACTCGACGCGTAGTTTAGTAAAAAGTTTTCAAAAGTCAAGTTTTTTTGTTAATTTTTTTCATTTTTTTTCATAACAATGGAAAAATAATACTCTAAACGATTGTAAACCTATAAAATATTATACTAAAACAACTTCCTTGCCACTCACAGCTTCCAATCTTACTCATATTCAGCACAGAATATTCGATATTTTGGTATTATTATAGTTCTTTACAATAGATTCAACTTTTTTAGCCTTTTATTTATTCTCTCCTGTATTATGTTGATTGTTTCTTCATCGAGATGTTTGTATCTTCCCTGAAGTTTAAAATACTCCTTAACCGGCTTAAATTCTTCGGGTTTGTATGTAACTTTGATTTCCTGCTCACCCTCCTTTTCCATCATAACAAAAATGCCTGTTTCAACCGCCAATCTCATTGCGCTAACAGAATCTTTTGAGTCTATTCTCCAGCCGGGAGGACAAGAACTTAAAAGATGTATAAATCTGAACCCCGTTGCATTTTTTGCTTTTTCGAACTTTGCATAAAAATCATTAGGAAATGCAATAGTTGTTGTTGCCACATAAGTCGGGTTGTGTGACGCTATGATGTTAAACATATCCTTTTTCTCAAATATTAAGGGATTTCCGGCCGGCGTAGTTGTCGTCCAGGCACCCGGTGGTGTTGCCGAGCTTCTTTGAATGCCGGTATTCATATAAGCCTCATTGTCGTAGCATACATAGATTATGTCCTCTCTTCTTTCTGCTGCCCCGCTTATAGCCTGCAAACCTATATCGAATGTTCCGCCGTCTCCTGCCCAACACACAACATTCTTATCCGGCTCTCCCTTTTCTTTAAATGCATTTTTTACACCGGATGCAACGGCGGCTGCTGTTGCAAAAGGAACGTGCATCAAAGGAACTTGAAGAGCCGTTGTGGGCAGTCCTCCTGCTATGATAGACCAACAGGATGCAGGCATAACAATAACCGTTTCATCACCGAGAACTTTAAGGGCATGGCGCATAGACAAGCCGGCGGCACAGCCCGGGCAGGCAAAATCCCCCTGGTTTAGGTATTCTACATTTGCTATTTCTCTAAAATCCATATTAAGCTCCTTATTCTCTCCACAATATTTTAAATTTATCCAAATTATCCAAATTATTAGCCAAATCAACGATGTTTTCCACAAAAACCTCTTTTCCGCCAAGAGACAGGATGTAGTCGTAAAGAACAGGCTTTTTATCTTCGTAGTAAAACGCCTCTTTGATTTCCTGTGTTATCTGTCCTGATGAGCCGAAACTCAAAGCCTTATTGAATACAACAACTTTCTTATCGCCTTTTAAGGCATCGACTATCTCCTTTTTAGGGAACGGTCTGAAGTAGCGTATTTTCAGTAAACCGGCTTTGACATTGTTTTTTCTCAAAGTGTCTATCGCTACCTTCGTTGTTCCGGCCAATGCTCCGGCAACAACAAACACTATTTCGGCATCATCAAGCAGGTAGGTATCAATAAGCCCGTATTTTCTTTTAAATATTTTCTCAAATCGTTTATGCGCTTCATCAATATAATCGAATGAGCCTTCCATTGTTTCTTCTATGCTTTTTCTCAACATATAAAATATATCGCCTTTTGCCGCAGCTCCAAAGCTCATAGGATTGTTCGTATCAAGAAAATACTCCGGTTTGTAGGGCGGTAAAAACTCATCCGCCTCATCCTGCGACGGTATTAAAACCTCTTCCAATGTGTGAGAGAGAATAAATCCGTCAATCATAACCATAAAAGGCAGTTGTATCTTTTCAGCTATGTAAAAAGCCTGTAAAATTGTATCCAAAGCCTCCTGAGCCGTTTCGCAATAAACCTGCAGCCAACCCAAATCCCTCTGTGTCATACTGTCTGTCTGGTCAGTCCATATATTCCACGGCGAACCTATTGCCCTGTTTGCATTTACGAGCACAACCGGCAGTCTTGCACCGACTATCCAGTGTAAAACCTCATGCATAAGCGCAAGTCCGTGAGAGCTTGTTGCTGTAAAGGTTCTCACTCCCGCCTGTGAAGCTCCCATAGCGGCAGCGGCAGCGGACAGCTCCGATTCCACCCTTATAAACGTTGCATCGAGCTCACCTTTGGCAGTCATCTCCGATAACACCTCAATTATATGTGTTTGTGGTGTTATAGGGTATGCCGGTATTATTTTAGGTCTTGCAAGCTTAACACCTTCGGCAATAGCTTCGCTTCCAAGCAACATATCTTTCTGCATTATTTATCCTCCACCATATCTATTACTCCGCGCGGGCATTCGGCTGAACACAAACCGCACCCTTTGCAGTATGTATAATCAAAATCAACCCCGTCTTTTACATTAATGCACACATCGGGGCAGAAAAACCAGCATGTCTTGCACTCATTACAAACACCGCAGCTGAAACATCTCTTTGCTTCGTTTAAAATTTTATCCAAAGTCGGTTTCAGCGCCACCTCTTTAAAGTCTTTTACTCTGTCTTCGGCAGACAGTTTATTGATTTTTAGCGGCGGCTGTTTATCAAAATAGAACAGGTTTATCTTTTTAAAATCAACAACCTTATAGCTGTCAAAATCCCTTTTGCTTCTTAAGAAATTGTCCTGTTCGTTCATAAAATAGAAGGGCTTATTTTCCAAGTGAGCCATTATCTTATAGGCGTTTGTTTTACCTGACGCTATTGCCTCTATCACTGTTTTTGCACCGTGTTCATAATCTCCGCCGAGAAAAATTTTATCGTCTTTTTCTATCTCAAACTCTTTTGCCTGTCCGGTTGCAATAACAAGCTTGTCAACCTCAATGTTTTCGGTTTCACCGGTGAGCTGCGCATCTCCGTTTACTATTTTATCAACCTTTCCCAGTGTTAAGTTTAGTTTTTTTGATTTTACTATGTTTGTGACCACGCTTTTTTCTGTTATCTTCAAGCCCTCATCGAGACCTTCGGCTTTTTCTTCCTCAAAAGAGGGAGCTTCCTGAAGGGTTCTCCTGTATATGATTTCAACCTCGTTGCCAAGTCTCAAAACGGTTCTTGCAACATCAAACGCAACATTGCCTCCACCCACAACAGCTATCTTTTCTCCTTTTATTTTTTGAGCAAAACTTTTATCTGTATTCAATTTTTTCAAAAGCTCGTATCCTGAAAACACCTTTTCGTTATCCAACTCGATATTATTGGGAATTCTGTCTTTAGAAAGTCCTCCTGCGAAAAATACCGCACTATAACTGTTTTTAAGCTCCTGCAGTCTGTCGAAAGATACCGTTTCGTTTAATTTTACTTCTATATTGCCCATATCGATAATATTGTTTATCTCTTTTTCGGCAATTTCTCTTGGAAGTCTGTATGATGGAATACCGTAAATCAAAAGACCGCCGAGAAAATTCTCTTTCTCATATATTGTGACTTTGTAGCCGTTTTTCGCCAGAAAGTATGCACATGACAAGCCGGCAGGTCCGCCGCCTATAACGGCAACCCGTTTGTTCGTTTTAAGCTGAGCCTTTTCATAAGGGATATCGAGTGCATAATCACCTACAAATTTTTCGATTTCCCTTATTTCTACGGAGCCGTCATACTCCTTTCTGTTGCACTTTTCCTGGCAAAAATGCGGGCATACCCTGCCGCATACGGCTGGAAACGGATTTTCATCCCTTAAAATATTCGCAGCTGTCTTGATATCATTTTTCAAAAGATGGAATATATATTTGGGTATATTTGTATTTGCCGGGCATCCGACGCTGCACGGTGAGATTTTCTCTTCGAAATTGGGCTTGGAAAATCTCCAAGAGCCTGTCAGATTAACCTCTGTTGTTGTTATTGAAATGGGGAATTTTTTTATATCCTCCTCAGATATTACATTGTTATATTCGACACTTTCCATTAATTGCCTCCTGATTTAAGCTAAATCGTATGCTTCAACCAAAGCATCGATATTTTCTTCAACCTTTACCGGCACAAACTTGGGGGCTGCTTTTTTTAGCGATTCTATCGAGACCGAAGAGCTCAATTTGGCAAAGATACCGAGAATCGGCAGGTTTATTATAGGCATTATCGCACTGCCAAGCTTGTGTTTAAGCGCTATCTCGTTAACATTCATTGTTTTTATGGTGCATTTTTCTTCAAAGGAGTAGTAACTTGCAGGTTTATCAGAGTTGATTATAACAAGCCCGTTTTCCTTTATGCCGGATGTCACATCAACTGTTTCAGCCAATTTACCCGCCATAACGATGACATAGTCGGGGTTTGCTATGGGGCTTCTGACGTTAATAAACTTATCGTCGGCTCTGACAAAAGCAGCAACAGGCGCACCCCTTCTTTCTGCGCCGAACGTTGGAAAAGCCTGAGACGATTTTCCGTCCAGAAAATAAGCATAAGCAAGTATTTTTGAGGCTATGACAGCACCTTGTCCGCCTCGTCCGTGAAATCTTATCTCTATCACTTTTATTTCCTTTCTATTCTTTTTGAAAAACTACGGCAACGGTTTTAGCAGGTTTATCCCCCAAAGCCCTAAACCCGTGAGAAACGCTCGAATCGAAATAGAGTGCATCACCTTCGGATAGCACTATCGGCTCCTGGATGTCGGTTATCATCTCAATCTCTCCTTCCAAAACAAGGTGAAACTCCTCTCCTTTGTGGTTAAACATAATTACATCGTCTCTTTCTCTCGGCTCAAACGTAACGATAAAGGGCTCAACATGTTTGTGTGTTTTTTTATGGGCAAGCAGTTCGTAGGTATAACCTACATTTATGTTACCCTTGACGTTTCTTCTTCCAGATACAATTCTTTCGTCTTTTCTTACAACGGTGATTTTTTGGTCTGCATCTTCTTTTAAGAAAAAGTATGCAACCTCCACTTTCAAGGCGTTTGCTATTTTCATCAGTGTCGAAATCGGAGGTGATACCTGTTCGTTTTCAATTTGAGATATTAACCCCTTTGACAGTCCGGTTTTTTCGCTTAAATCCTGGATTGTTAAGCCCTCTTTTTGCCTTAAATTTCTGATTTTCCCCCCTAAACCCAACTCCTTCAACTCTTTTTTCACTCTCTCTGGCATACTCAAACTCCTTTACACTCCTTATTTTTATTAAAGATAGGACAAATTTTTAATTTTGTCAAATAATTTTTTAGTTTTATTAATCTTTTTGTGTTAATTACTGTTAAAAGAGGATGTTTGTACTGCTATTTAGGTAGAGTTATTGTAAACTCTGCTCCTTCTCTTGTGTTTTTTGCATCTATCGTACCCTTTAGATGCCCCTCCACAATAATTTTACTCATATAAAGACCCAGTCCCGTCCCGCTTTCACTGCTTTTTGTGCTGAAATAGGGTTTAAAAATTTTATGTATCAACTCCTCTTTTATTCCGCCGGCATTATCGCACACAACTATAAAGACGTTACCCTTTTCTTCGTATGAAATTATTTTAATATAAGGCTCCTTCACATAATTTTCCAAAAGTGCGTCTCTTGCGTTGTTTATAAGATTTAAAATAACGTGTTTCAATTCGTTTGCGTATGTGAATATATAGCCCTTATAACGCAAATCCAACTCTATCTTTATGTTTTTTGATTCTATCTGTTCACCTGATATTTTTAAGGTGTCGTTAATAAGCTCTTCTACGGTTATCTTATCTTTTTGTTTATCCGGTCTGAAGAAGTTTCTGAAATCGTCAATCGTGGCACTAAGATGTTTAACGTATTCCGATATATTCTTCAGCTTTTCTTTTAAAAATTCGTTATCCAAACCGCCAAGCTCCATTTTTAAGAGCAGGGTGTTTATATTTGCAGAAATAGTATTTAACGGCTGCCTCCATTGATGCGCTATCATACTCAACATTTCGCCCATAGAAGCAAGTTTTGATTGCTGCATCATAATTGTATCTTTCTGCCTGTTTTTCTCTATCTCTTCTGCAATTCTTTTTTCAAGAGTTCTGTTTAACTCGTTAAGCTGTTTTTGCAGGTGTTTTATTTTGGTTATGTCAACCGCCGAACCGACACGAACCTTCTCAGTGTTAATTGTTATGTAATCGCCTTTTGCCAAAGCATAAACTATTGAGCCGTCCTTTTTAATAAACTCAACCTCATATACTTCCGTATGTTCTTCCTGCATTTTTTGAGAAACAATCTGTTTGTATTTATCCGAAAAGAGCTCCAGAATATTTTTGCCAACCAACTCCTTTTTATTATAGCCCAGCATCTCACAAGCCACATCGTTTGCATCTATGCAGACGCCGTTTTTATAGATTATAACAGTCTGAATTGTTGAGTTAATCAAGATTTCAAAGTTCTTTAGCGACTCTTCCAACCTATCCCTTACAGCACGCAGCTTTTTGTTTGTTTGCTGCACAAAATAGATAATAACAGACAGGATAATCAATACGACACTAACAATTATTAAAATTTTGACGATAAGGTAATTGTACTTCTCAACCGTGTTGCTGTTTATCTGTTTAACATATATTTTATCTATGGTTTTTTTTGATACTTTGCTTAAACCCTTGTTAAGCACATCAACAAGTCGAGGCATATCATTTCTGACGGCAATTCTCAAATCATACCCGATTCCCGAATCTCCGATAATAACTATATCCTTAAGGTTGTATTTTCTTATGTAGTAGTCTGCTACAGGTAGCGTTGCTACGGTGAAGTAGGCTTTTCCGTCTTGCACATATTCAAAGGACTGTTTGTAGCTGTCTGTTTCTATGATTTTAATATTGGGATACATTCTTTTAAGTTTGCTTATCAAACCCGACCCGCGTTTTCTTGCCATAGGCTTGTTAAGCAAAGATTCTATACCGTTTACGAAATCTTTATTGTTTTTTGCAAAAATAAACAGTTCGTAATGCATATAGGGCTTGGTGAAAAGTGCATAGGCTTCCCTTTTTTTTGTTTTTATGGCAGAAGGCAAAATGTCGCATTTTTTCTCTTTTAGATATTCTTGGGATTGACTCCAGCTTTTTGTGGGCACTCTAACAAATTTTAAGCCTGTGATTTTGTGCAGTTTCTGTAAAACACCTATGGATATTCCGGCGGCTTTTCCGTTTTTGAGATACTCTATCGGTACCCAGTCGGGATTTGTACATATTTTTACTATTCTGTGTTTTGCTATAAAATTAATATCACGTTTTGTGAAAAAACTCTCCATAGAAGGTTTGTATAAAAAGTTATCTAAATTTACACTGTATCTTTTTATGCCCATTATATCTTCAAAATCCCAGATTATTTTTGAAACAACATTTTTGTCTATAAAACCTATCGGAAAAACATTCGGCATCATTATATTTTCCACTGCATTTGCTTCAAACATCAAGGCGTCAGGGCTTTTTGCCTGTGAATAGGAGCCATAAATTATTTTAACCATCTCTTTTTTATGAGAGAGTGCATACTTCCAGCCGCGTATGGTTGCCTCAACAAATCGTTTAACAACATGAGGGTGTTGTTCAAGCTCTCTTTTTGAGGTAAACAAATTATCCGCATAGATAAATATGCCGTAGTTTGCAGGGTCTATAATGTTGTACTTTATGTGCAGCTTGTTGAGCTTGTACGGTTGATTTGTCAGATAGATAGCAACGGCATCAACTTTGCCTTTTAAAAACGGCTCTAAAGAATATGCCCCTTTACTTAAAATAATATCTTTCAACTTTATGTTAAATTTTTTTAAAAGAAGCCCGAGGCTTGTAAACTTAAACTCATTTTCAGCTGCCATTATTTTTTTGTTTTTTAACTCAAGCGGCGTTACAATGGAGGGTTTTACAGCAAGCACAAGAGGCGAGCGTTTAAAAAAGTTCGCAAGCAGAACGACGGGTTTATTTAAAATCATTGATGCAAATATACCACCGTCTGAAATGCCGAAATCTGCCTTACCGCTAATAACGTCGTTTAATACGCTTGTGCCGTTATACTCTTTTATCTTAACATCTAGACCGACATCTTTATAAAACCCCTTTTCTTTAGCGGCAATGTATCCTGCAAACTCAAACTGATATTTCCAGTTTAGCTGTAAGACAACCTTTGTGGCTGCTGCTGCATTAAAGGATAAGAGGATAATTACCAAAAAACTTAAAATTATTTTCTTAAATCTCATCTGGCAAAACGTCCGGTTTTCCTATAAAATAGCCTTGAGAGTAATCAATTCCGAGTGCTTTGACTATCTCAAAAATCGTTTCATTTGCAACAAATTCGGCAACTGTTTTATAGCCCTGTTTGTCTGCAAAATTTTTAATGGTTTCAACAATATTCAAGCTGTTTTTGTCACTTGCTATATTTTTAATTAAACTGGCGTCTATCTTGAGATAATCCGGTTCATATTCCATTAACCTCGAAAAGTTTGAATAACCGCTTCCAAAGTCATCTATTGCTATTTTGACACCCAATGTTTTAAGCTCTCTGATAAACGACCTTACGATATTTTGATTGTGAATACCCTCATCCTCCAACAATTCCACAACAAGATAGTTGCCGACAGGAGCGTTCTTTGAAATTTCATTTAAGATAAATTCTCTTATGTCTTTGTCCTCCATATCAATGGCTGACAGATTCAAAGCTATCTCTTTTTTTACCTTTTTTACAGCTTCTATCGTATTTTTTGTGACTATTTTTGTGATTTGTTTGTAGTATTTTCCAATCTTTGCAACGTCCAAAAAAGCTCCCGGAGGAAGTATATTTCCGTCTTTATCCGTTATTCTTACCAGCGATTCGAACTTATCTATTTTATTTGTTATATTGTTGTATATCGGTTGGAAGTGCGAAATAACCCTATTATCAGCAATGGCATCTTTGACTATTTTTAGGGTTTCGATATTTTTCTTTGCGGTTTCCTGTATTTTTTGAACCATTCCGTCAGCTACAACAATATCAAGTTTTTCTTTTACGGCTTTTTTCAAGCCCATTTTGGCATTTTCTATTATATGGTCTTTCTGTGTGGCAAAGCTCATCAAGACCTCTATATCATACTCATATCCGTCAAATTCTATAACGGTTTTTCTAATATTTTCCTGAAACTTTTTTATATCCGAAAGAAAGTCGTTAAAATTTTTGTTTTCGTTATATCCCCTTACAAAAGCAAACTCTCCGTTTCCTAAGTTATAGTGGTTATCAAACACACAGCCTTTGGGAAATAATTCTTTAGCTTTGCCCATAAACTCCTGTTCAATCTTTTCTATGGTTTTGACATCGTAGAGATTCTCAAGGTCTTCGTAATCCTCAATCTTGCACATAAGCAGCAGAGGCTTGTTGAGTTCGCTGATTTTATCCTGAAGCAGTTTTTTCGGGTTCATAACGTCGGTTATATTATGCCTTACGGCTATGTACTCCTCTATTTCACCGTTTCCGTTGAGTATGGGTGCCACGGTAGCCTTCATATAGACCGCATTTCCATCTTTTGTTCTATTTTTAACAACTCCGTGCCATATTTTTTTGCTTTGAATGGTGTCCCAAAGGTTTTTAAACGCTTCTTCAGGCATATCGGGATGTCTTACTATATTGTGAGGACTCCCTATAAGCTCTTCTTTAGAGTATCCGCTTGTTTTGCAAAAGGCATCGTTTGCATATGTGATGACGCCTTTTAGGTCTGTTTTTGTGACGGTTGCGCTTTCATCTATAATCTTTTTATACTGCTCAAGCAGAGCTAAAGCGTTGTCTCTTTCCTGTCTTAGCTTGATTTTTTCCATAACCCTATATACTGCTTCAAGCAACTGGTCTATATCAATAGGCTTTAAAATATATCCGTAAACACCTATTTTTATACTCTCTGCAAGATATTCAAAATCGTTGAATGCGGTTATAACTATAATCGGAATGCGCTTGTCTATCTTTTTAATCTCTTTAATCATTTCAAGCCCGTTCATAATCGGCATATTGATGTCTGTAATAATTATATCAAATTTTTCGCTTTTAAATTTTTCAAGTCCCTCTTTGCCGTTTGCCGCAACCTCCACCATATTGAACAGTTGTTTAAGCAAATTTAGAGTCTCTATTCTGACATCTTCATTATCTTCAACATACAATACCTTGATTTCTATAGATTTTTTCAATTCTATTATCTTGTCCAGCAAAGCCCTGTTCATATTTCAAAAATATACTAATTGCCATACTTTGTCAATACTGCAATGTATTTTCAAACAAAGAAGGATTTCATCAAAAAGCCAAACGATACCCTTTACTTTTATTGTTAAAAATATATAGTTATGTGGCTTTGATAGTACTACCGATAGGGGTGAGCAGTGCAAAAAACATTGCTGTTAAAAGGTTTTATATACTCCATCATATCGGCTGCATCCTTTGCAAGTTTGGTTATATTTATAAAATTGGGATACGACAGCGGATTGGACACAAAAGAGATGCTTGTATATCGTTTTACAGCCGGTTCTTTTTTTATGTTTCTGTTTCTAATTATTTATAAAAGAGAAAACCTCAAGCCAAGTCTCGGACTACTACAGAAGGCTTTTATAACAGGCGGTTTACTCTATACCGTTCAATCCTTCTGTTTTTTCAGCTCCGTTAAGTATGTTGCCCCGTCTGTTACGGAGCTGCTTTTATATCTATACCCGGCATTTGTTACATTCCTCGCCGCTTTGGTCTATAAAGAGAAAATAACAGCCTTTAAAATACTCTACATAGTCGTTATAATAGCCGGATTTTTGTTTATATTTAAAGATGCCCTCTATTCTAAACTCAAGATAACCGGTGTGATGTTCGGTCTTTCCGCTATGATAATATACAGCCTGTATCTGATAGTTGTTCAAAATTTCCTTAAAAAAGAGGAGTCTTTCTCTTTGACGTTTTATACAATAGTGTTTGCTGCCGTCTCATTCGGGGTTGTTTTCGGAATCCCTAAAAATCTGCCGAACAGAAACCAGGTGTATATTATTTTAGCTTTGGGTTTTATAACAACGGTTGTGGCTATCGGATTTCTATTTGCAGCCATAAACGTTATCGGTTCGTCGCTTGCAAGCGTTTTTTCGTCTTTTGAGCCGGTTATAACTATTATTTTGAGCTTTTTTATATTCGGCATAGGTATGAATAAATATCAGATAATCGGTGCCGTTTTAATACTTGCAGGTGTGTTTACGGCAAATACATACCATTTGATTACAGGTGAGAAACAGTGAAAATTAAGCAGGAACACATAGCTGATTTGCTGCTTTTTTCGGTTACCATATTTTGGGGGAGCACATTTATAATAGTTAAAAAATCCATAGAAATTATGCCTACGTTTGCCTTTCTTTCTTTACGTTTTTGGCTTGCAAGTGTTATTCTAATTGCTCTCTTTTTTACAAAATTGAAAAAACTCGACACCAAAATTTTAAGAGACGGAACCTTGCTTGGAGTTATGCTGTTTTTGTCCTATGCGTTTCAAACGGTTGCTCTTGAATACTCCAAAGCGAGTGTTGTCGGCTTTTTAACCGGCTTAAATGTTGTCGTGGTTCCTGTTATGTCGGCTCTGATTATAAAAAAACCTCCGAGAATATATTCGCAAATAGGCGTTTTCTTGGCTTTGATAGGCGTTTTTATGATGTCTTTGAAAGGCGAGAGGCTCTATCTGTCTTTGGGGGATTCTTTGGCGATAATTTGTGCATTTTTTGTGTCTGTGCATATACTTATGACAGACAGATTTTCAAGAAAATACGATACATACCTTCTGACAACAGTTGAAATTACAGTTTTGGCAATTTTGTCAACAATAACCTCGTTAATTAAAGAGCCTTATCTTATACCCTACCATTTTAATAACTATTTAATCGCTTCGTTGATTATAACATCGGTTTTTGCTACGGTTTATGCTTTTGTAATTCAAACCACTATGCAGCAATACACAACACCTACAAAAACAGCCCTAATATTCACTATGGAACCGGTTATGTCGGCAGTTTTCGGTTATGCTTTAGGCGGAGAGGTTTTAACAATCACAGGCTACATAGGTTCTTTGATAATTTTTACGGGTTTGATAGTGGCGGAGCTTGGTGATGAGATATTTAAAAAATTTAGCAGGAGGAGAATATGAAAAAAATAGAAGAAACAGATAAAAAACTTTTCGGTGAATATGCGATAGCGGCAAGCGGATTTGACGAAAACGAACAAAAAAGACTTATAGAGGTTGCAGAAAAACTTTTTTCTTCTTTAAAGGTCGTTTTTGTTGATTTAAGCCTTGAGCAAAAAACACTTTCTGAAGTGTTCTCTATGCAACACAAACACGGTTTCTTGCAAAGTTTAAGTCAAAAAAAGGCGGTAATAATGAGCGGATTTTTGGAGAAAGATATAGTTTCGTTTATGAAAACAATGAGAGAATACGGAATTTCTCCTCAATTGTGGGCTGTATTGACGCCCACGTCTGTTAATTGGAAATTTAAGGATTTGGTCAAAGAGTTGGAAGAAGAGGCAAAACAGATAAGCGAAATGCAAAGAAAACGTGGAAAATAGAGATTTGACTTATGTAATCCCATAAAAGATTATAAAATGAAAAAAATACCACTAAATTACACGATAGTTTACAAACGGTTCATTTTGATAAATATACTTACAACAGGTTTTTATTTGAAACCTTCTAAAAGTCGCCCATAAACACTTTTTAGGTGAGTGCCCGGCGCCCTTAGGTACTCACCTTGCCTTAAAAAATACCAAAAAGTTAAATGCAAATCAATTTATTTATTGCCTTGTGTTCTTGCTATCACTATACTAAAAATCGGAGGATAAAATGAAAAGAAAGATTTGTATTGTCGAGGATGATATCGAGCTGAATCAAACTCTGGCACAATTTTTAACAATGTCGGGCTTTGAAGTAGTATCTGTATTTGACGCAGTAGAAGCAATAGATAAAATTTACGAAAACAGTTTTGATATTATTCTGCTTGATGTGAAGATTCCTAAACTCAACGGTTTCGAGGTAGCTAAAAAAATAAGAAAATATACCAAAAGCCCCATAATTTTCATAACCTCTCTGGACAGCGAAAAAGACGTTGAAAAAGGATTTTTAAGTGGAGGGGACGACTATATAAGAAAGCCGTTTTCGTTGAAAGAGCTGGATTTAAGAATAAAGGCAATCTTTAAAAGAATTTACGGCAGTGCGGAAGAGATTGATTTGGGAGACGGGCTTAGGTTTGATGTTGTAAACCTTGAGTTGTATAAAAATAAAAAAAAGGTTCATTTAAAAAGAAAAGAGGCAAAACTTCTCAAACTGTTTTTGGAAAACGCCAACAGAGTTTTGGAAAAAAGAGAGATTCTCGATGCCATTTACGAATATGAAGAACTGCCGAATGAAAATTCTTTAAGAACGTTTGTAAAAACATTGAGAAACATTATAGGTAAGGAGAAAATAGAAACAATCAAGGATGTAGGATATAAATATGTTGGCTGAAAAACGCTCTTTAAAAAGGTTTCTTGCAATATACCTGATTTCAACCTTTTTTTTGATTGGAGTCGGTGAGTATATGTATTACGTATCGGTGAGAAATAACATAATTAAAGAAGAAAAGGCGTATATGGAGAGGCAATTAAAAGCGTTTTTATCAAGAAACAACAAACCCGATATTCTCAAATTGAGAGATTTGAGAAAACTAAAGGGAATGAAGGTAGATGTTTCGATATATAAAAACAACGTTTATATGTTCGGCACGATGAAACCGAGAATGATTTACTACAACAAGGAGTTTTGGGTTGAAAACAATCGGGTCTATTTTTTGTTTATAATTCCCAAGCTGTGGGGAAAGATTTATATACTGACTTCAAAAGAATTGGATAAAGCAGCTATTAATTCTCTAAAAAGCAGGTTGATACTGTTTAATATATTTGTTGTGATTTTTGTTTCTGCTATGGCTTTTGTGCTCGGTAAAATATTTTTACATCCTATGAGAGAGGCAATAAACAGCTTGAACGAATTTATAAGAGATGCCACGCACGAGATGAATACGCCCATAAGCGTTATTTTAATGAATATAGAGATGCTTGAACTAAAAGATATAACCAATGAAGAATTAAAAAGGATAAAACTGTCTGCAAACAGGTTGTACAAAATTTTTCAAGACTTGAGTTTTGTGCGGTTTAACCATAAGCAGAAAAGAAATATTCAAAAGATAGAGTTGAGTAGCCTTGTTAAAGATAGATTGGAACTTTTTAAGACGCACATAGAAAGAAAGGATATAAAGCTCGATTTAAACTTGAAAGAAGCATATGTAAATGCAGATAAGGAAGATATTGCAAGAATCATTGATAATCTTATTTCAAACGCCGTGAAATACTCCCCGCCTTTTTCGATTATTGAAATTAAGATAAATGAGACCTTTTCAGTTAAGAATACAGGCAGAATAAAAGACACAGATATGGTGACAGAGAAGTTTGTTAGGGAGAATGATAGCGAAGGCGGCTTCGGAATCGGGCTTTATGTGGTTAAAAAGATATGCGATTTCTATTCGTTTAAACTTGATGTGCAATCCGTCGGAAATCAAGTTATGGTTTCAGTGCGTTTCAGCTGATAAGACAACAGCAATCACTCATTTAACCTGAACCTTATCGTGACGCCTATATCCACATCCTCAGGTGGCTTGGGAAAATCGGCACTTGCCATTTGAACTATTTTGATAGCAGCCCGTTTTAGAAACCGTTTGTTTGTTATGGCTTTGACTATTTTTATTTTCCCGTCTTTTGTCAGCGTGAATTCCACCTTGACATCTCCCTCTATATCGAGCATCCTTGCCTTTTTCGGATAAAATTTTGCGTCGTTTATAGCTTTTAATATTTTTGAAAAGTTTATTTTCAGATATTTTGCCTTTACTGTTTCGGTCATTTGCGTGCGCTTAACGCTCGATTTATGATAAACTGGTTTTTCGATAACAGGTCTTTTTAGAGGCTGCGGGCTGCTTATTTGCTTGAGTTTTGGTTTAGTTACAGGTTTTATGTGCGGTTTATGAATAATTTTGCGTTTTATAACAGGTCGTGGTTTGTGTTTTATTATATGTCTCGGCTTTGGTTTTTTTATCGGCTTTGGCTTGACTACGGGTTTAGGTTTAGGCTTAGGTTTTGGTTTAATTTGTTTTTTGGGTTTCGCTTTTTTATGTTTGATAACGGGCGGTTTTTTGATTTTAGGCTTTTCTATCTTAATCGTTTTTAGAAGTATAACCGTTTTGTTGGCAGCTTTAAGCGGCATCTTATTGAGTGTTAAAATGATAGTTCCAAATATAAACAGATGTATCACTGTTGAAAGTATAAAGGCAATAACGCCGCGTTTTTTATATAACACCTTACTTTTTGGTTACTATGGAGACATTTTTAAATCCCAGGTTTTGAAAGACCTCCATAGCGCTTATGAAAGACTGAAATTTTGAGTTTTTATCGCACCTCAAAGTTATGTTCGTTTTCCTCGAAATATTGTCCAATGCCTCATAAAGCATCTCTTTTGTAACCGTTTTTTTACCGAGATACATTGTTCCGTCTTTTTTAATGCTCACAACAAGAGTTTTTGTTTGAGGCTGATGTTTAACCTCTGCCTGCGGCAGATTCAACGGTATGATGCCTTTGGCAATAAAGGTTGACGTTGTCAGCACAATAGCCAAAAGAACCAGCATAATATCGATAAAAGGAACAACGTTTATGTAATCAAATTTTCTCATCATAGCGAGCCAGAACCGTCTCGGTTTTTCTTAATAAAGCGTTATAAAAAAACATAGAAAATATTGCAACCACCAACCCGGCAGCGGTGGATTTTAAAGCCAAAGCCAAAGCACTTGTAATTTTGCCGGCGTTTAAACCCGACGAGCTAATGGATGCGAAGGTTATCATTATCGATATTACGGTGCCAAGCAGCCCTATGTAGGGAGCATTTGAGGCTATGGAACCCAGAGTCGTTAAATTTTTTGTTAAATCTATTTCGAGCATTTTTCTGCTTTTATATTTTCCTTCGTCAATCCTTTTATAAAACATTATCCTTTCAAAAAAGATTGTCAAAGAAATTACACTCAACAATACCAGAAAGCCCAAAATCCCGTAATCCACAAAATTTTTCAGAAGATTCAAATCCATAATTTACACCTTTGTAAAAATACCCGCCATACGAATAAACCGTATAGCGAGTGAGATTGGAAAAAGTTAAAAGACAAACGATAAATTTGCATATATATATCTGCCAGGCTCGTTTAAAAGCATCACTTCGCCGGTTGAGCCCGATACCAAAGTTAAATCCTTGTATGTGTTTGATACCGCATAATTTTTGTCGAATATGTTATCCACACCGACAGTAAGGTTGAATTTGTTTAATATGTTTTTGCCTGTTAATTTGCAATTGACAACAGCCCATCCCGGTATTGCCTGCTCACCGTTATCCGAATCGTATTTACTCCATCTTCCCGCTGCAACCATTTCGGTTTTGAAAGAAAGAGAACGGTAGTCGTAATTTGCCGCTATATTTGTTTTAATGGGAGGAATGGACGGCAAATCTTTATCTTTTTCACCTGCCAGCGGAGAATCTTTTCTCCCCCTCTGATAAGATACACCTCCATTAAAATAGAGATTGTCGGTTACAAAGTAGGTGCCGCTTAGCTCATATCCGTATATTTTGGCATTGACGTTTTGATACTGTACCTTTTTTGCGTTATACACGATGTAGTCTCTCAACCTGCTGTAAAATACCTTTGCTTTGAATACAGCATTTGAAAAATGCCCCTCTATGCCCATATCAGCTTCGTAATTTTTAACCTCTTTAATGTCGGGGTTTCCAACAAGCTCACCCTTTGTTTTTGCCGTCAAATCTTTTAATCTGTAGTGAGATTCTTTGGCATCTGGTACCCTGATTGATTTTCCGGCACCGATGAAATATTTTAACGATGGTGTTATATGATAGTAGGTAAAGACATAACCGCTGACATCGTTGTATGTTTCGCTCGGGTCGCTGTTGTTTGTTGTAATTTTAGTGCGGTCGTATCTTGCGCCGGCTTCAAGCTCAAATTTACCGAACTTTCTTTTGCCTTTGGTGAAAAAGCCGAAGTTTACGGTATTTACATCAGGCATAGAGTCGTTTAATCCGATATGTTCTGAATAATATTTCTTCCAGTATCTTCCGTCCCAGTTTCTTTTACTTACATCAGCCCCGTAAGCAAGGGTGGTTTTTCCGATATGAAATCTGTTTTGAGCCTTAAATCCGAATATCCTAGAGTCTATGATATGGGCTATGGTTCCGTTTTTCCCTAAGCTTATTTTTCTATATTCGTTGGTCATTATGTGGTGAACATATGAATAGTAATATTCAAATTTAAGCTTATCGGAATATTTGCCGAGATTTTTGAATGTATAGTGGATATTGTACAAATTGGAGTTATCCTTTATGGCATCCATAGGCGTTGATGGGTAAAGAACGTTGCTGCTTCTGTTGAAGGTTGTGCTGACTCCCAACTCCTGATTATTTGTTACATCAACATATACCTTGCCGAGCAGGGATTTTTTCAGATAGGCTTTCCTGTCTGATTCGCTATTTAAATACTGCGTTCCTTTGATTTTCGGATTTGTTGAATGCTCAGTTGCAAGTTCCAATTGCTTTGCCATATTGTCGCCGTTTCCGTCTTTATACTGGTCGCTGTTTTCTACGGAACCGCCAAGAAGGATTCTTACGGCTTTAGCTCCACCGCTGACAAAAGCTGAAGACTTTCTGTAATTCCAACTGCCTGCGTTGGCATTAACAACAGCTTTTAATTTTTTTGAGGGTTTTTTGGTTGTAATTTTCACCGTTCCGCTCAAGCTGTCAAAATCCTCAACGTCGTATGGACCTTCTATTATTTCAACATCCTTGATGTTGCTTGTTATCACGTGTGATATCGGGGGGTCCATCCTGTTGGGACAAGCACCGTAAATTTTACCGCCGTCTATCAAGATGTTTATATTATCCTTTCTTTGTCCTCTCAATATGATGTCATTTGCTATACCGCTTCTTCTGATGATTGATATGCTGGGAAGAGCATTTTCTAAGGCATTTGACAAATCTCCCGAAACCAAATCTTCGCCCGAAACATTCGTCACATCGGTTTTAATGGCTGTGCTTTTTACTGTAACCGCACCGAGATTAACACTCTCTTTTGCCGATGCAATGCCTGGTAAGATGGCTAAGCAGAAAGCCGCCAATACGCTTATTGACAATATTTTATAACTTTTAATCACAAATTCTCCTCTCTCTTTTAACTTGATACGTTTGCATTATTTCAAAATACACATCTTTTTGGCTTTCATTTTCCACATTTTAGGCATAAATTTTTTCATATGGTTTTCTTTTTTTATTCCTCTTTTGAGTAAGAGCTGCTTGGCTGTTTTCCAGCTTAAGCATTTCTTGTTTGTTTCTCCCTTTTTGTAAGCACCAAGACCAAAATGCATAGGTGTTATTTCCCCATCCACCCAACAGGCGGTTTTCGCATTGAGCCATTTTTTTGTTTTTGCATCCGTTACCCATATTTTTGCGTTTTTCTTCCAACCGAAATGGCAGTCGTGATACAGCCACATAACGGCACAGCCGATATCGTCGAACTTATAAACTTTACCCGTTTTTACATTACCGACCTCTGCGGAGTATCTTTTGCTTTTGATTTTCATCAAACATCTTTTACATTTGTCATGCCCGAAATTAATGGGAACCGGTTTAAGTTGAACGGAATTTGCAGCAAAAGAGGTTGAGTTGCTGAAATGAAAAACAAACATCAGCAGTGCTGCAACTAACAGACTTAATTTAAAAAACCTCATAAAACACCTCCGAAAAAATTTTATCTGCGAGAAAGAAACAGTTCATACGTGAACACCCCAACAAAAAAGATTTTATAACCCCAATATGAACCGTTTATAAACCGTGATGAGTTGGTGATTGGTGTTTAATGATTAGCAGATAGAAACCGGCAGATAATGACCAATGAATCACCAATCCCCCTACTCAACCGCTTGGCCATTGTTCACACTTGGGAGATGTCAAAGGTTAAATAAATCATAAACAGGGGAGACAGGCATATAATATAAAACTTTGGCAATGTCAACTTAATTGTGTCACCCCCTTTTTTTAGTAATTGTCTCTTTTTGAACAGTTATTTTCATTCTATTCAAATACCTCTCTTATATTTTCTGAATATCTCAATTTTCTTTCTTGATATTTAGAGTCTTTGTCTTTAAAGAATAGATAGAGGAATTTCTCTGCGCTATTTTCAGAATGAAAATAGCCTCTTATTCTAAAAGAGTCTTTTAGCTCTTTAAAGCAGCGCTCCATCCAATTGGTTGTTGAAAAATAGCCTCTTATCTTTCTTGGGAAATTAAAAAAGTGGGTGTAACTGTCTATTTTGTTTTTAAGGTTCGATATTGACTTATAAATCCTGCTCCATTTTGCAACAAATTCCTCCAATTTTTCTTCTGCCTCTTCTTTGTTTTTGGAATCAGATATTTCGTTTAATTCATTTAGTATCTCATCCCAGTGTCTCTTTCTTACCCTGTTTTTTATGTTTTTCTTTAAATGAAACCAGCATAGCTGGTGTTTGGCTTGAGGGAATGTTTCTTCTATTGATTTTGAGAGTCCTTTTAAATCATCGCTGATTATCATTCTCACATCTTTCAAGCCTCTTTTTCTTAAATCTTCAAAGATATTATGCCACATAGAGGCTTTTTCGTCTCCTCCAGGCATATGGTATGCAAGTATGCTTCTTTTACCGTCACTTCTTAATCCCAAAACAGCATAAACGGCTTCTTTTTCAACACTGTCTCTTCTTATGGGTATATATGTTGCATCTATGTAAAGAACAGGGTAATTGTTCTCTATCTTTCTGTTTTTGAATGCATCTATAACCTTTTGTGATATATCCGATATACGGCTTATATATTGCGAGGATACGGAACAACCGAAGAGGTTTTCAACAACCTTGCCGGTTTTTCTTGATGAGATTCCAGATTTGAACATAGCATCCACTATTTCATCAAGCATAAATGTGATTCTTTTCCTTTCAGGAAATACAGAGGATTTGAATTTGGAATCTCTTGTTCTTGGTATGTTTAGCTCTATATCACCAAATATGGTCTTTGGCGTTCTTGTATAGTATCCGTTTGCCCTTGTGTTTTTGTTCTCTTCCAAATACTTTTGTCTTTCTTCTTTAAGTATTTTCTCAACCATACCCTTGAATTCCTCTGCCAATTGTGTAAAAATCAAATCGTTCATGTTTTTTCCTCCTTTGAAGGTTTTTATTTTCTCTCAAAGAGGGGTTATAACATATAACCCCTCTTTCCTTCAAAGGGGTGACACAATTTATTTTACACTACC
>WGCD01000019.1 GCA_015493995.1 Desulfurellaceae bacterium | reverse complement strand
CCTTCTCATATTCCTTTTTTAAAATAATCTTTGCCTTTTTGTCAGTTTTGCCCTGTTTTGTGTCTTGCGGTTCTTTGAATACACTTAAAACAGTACCTATGGGTTTAAAAACCACTTTTTCTATCATAATGTACATTATAATTTTATTCTGTAATGTTTACAAACTTTAGTGGAAATAAAAAAGGCGGGCTTTAAAAAAGCCCGCTTGTAGAGGATGGGAATCTTAGGCGTCCCAATAAAGAACAAATTCAGCAGGATGCGGAATAGAGTTGACATATTTAATCTCTTTTTCTTTTTTATAATCAATCCAAGCTTTTATTATATCTTCTGTAAATACATCTCCTCTTAACAAGAATTCGTAGTCGTTTTCCAAAGCGGTGATTGCCTCTTCAAGGTTTTCGGGAGCTTTATCAATACCTGCCAGTTCCTCAGGCGGCAGGTCGTATATATTTTTATCAAGCGGTTCTCCAGGGTCTATTTTATTTATTATTCCGTCAAGTCCTGCCATCAACATTGCCGAGAATGCGAGATAGGGATTTGCTGTCGGGTCGGGGAATCTGACCTCTATTCTCTTTGCTTTCGGTGACGGGGAATACATAGGAATTCTTATTGCCGCACTTCTGTTTCTTGAAGAGTATGCGAGGTTTATCGGAGCCTCAAAACCAGGAACAAGTCTTTTATATGAGTTCATAGTCGGGTTTGTAAATGCGGCAATCGCCTTGCCGTGTTTTAAAATTCCGCCTATGTAGTAGAGTCCGAGCTCGCTCAAACCTGCATATCCGTTACCGGCAAAAAGAGGTTTTCCGTCTTTCCAGAGGCTTTGGTGGGTATGCATTCCCGTGCCGTTGTCACCTGCCAGAGGTTTTGGCATAAATGTAACCGTCTTTCCGTATAACAGCGCAACATTTTTAATTATATACTTGAATTTTAAAACATTGTCGGCTTGCTGAACCAAGGGTGCAAATCTGATATCTATTTCAGCCTGACCGGCAGTTGCAACCTCGTGGTGGTGAGCTTCTGTTTCAATACCCGATTTTTCAAGTTCAAGCATCATTTCGGTTCTTAAATCTTGAAGGCTGTCTGTCGGAGAAACCGGGAAATAACCCTCTTTATGTCTTACTTTATGACCGAGATTGGGTTCCTCATCCTTGGCGGTGTTCCAAATACCCTCCATAGAGTCAACACTGTAGAATGATGTGTTAGATTCAACTTCGTATCTAACCTCATCAAAGATAAAGAATTCAAGCTCAGGACCGAAATATGCCGTATCGGCTATACCTGTTGATTTTAAATATTCCTGCGCTTTTTTTGCAACGTTTCTCGGGTGTCTTTGATAGGGCTCTCTCGTGATCGGGTCAACAATATCGCAAACTATGTTTAAGGTTTTTTCTTCTGTGAATGAATCAAAAAAAGCTGTGGATGCGTCGGGTACGACAAGCATATCGCTTTCGTCAATGGACTTCCACCCCCTAATTGATGAGCCGTCAAACCCCAAGCCCTCTTCAAATACATCTTCCTCGATTACGTGTGCCGGGACGCTGAAGTGCTGCCAGGTTCCTATCAAATCGATGAACCTTAAGTCAATAATCTTAATATCCTCTTCCTCGATTTTTTTGATAACGTCTTTCGGTGTCATAATTACCTCCTGCAATTTTTATTTTGCCATTAGCAAGCAATTGGCATTCCAATCTTAAAGAAACAACATAAAATCCGGTTCAGCTTTAAGAAAAAACAAATAATTTGCAATTTTGTTTACATTTTTGTAAACTCTCAAACATGCTAAAGGGACAGATAAGTATAAAAGAGGGTTATTTAAGCATAATACACGAAGCAAGCAAGTTGTTGAGCAAAAAAAACACGCTTAAAGAGTCCTTAAAAGAGATATTGAAGATACTCTACTCGTATTGGGATGCTCCCATATCTTTTGTTGCTTTATACGACAAAGAGACGGGCAAAATAAAAATAACCGAGAGTTTCGGCTTGACAAAGAAGGAAACTTTAAAAGGAATCTTTAAAAAAGGCGAGGGAATTGTAGGTTCAATTTTTAAAAATGAACTTCCTGCAATTATAACCGATATTAAGGAAAATCCGAGATATCTAAACAGAACCAACCTGTTGAAGCGGTTTAGTGAGGATATGGTTTTTATAGGTGTTCCGATTAAGGTGGGAGGAGAGAAGTTCGGCGTATTGGGTGTTTATAAGGGTAAAAATAAGAACTTCTCCAACGATGACGCTGTTAAAATGTTGGCAACACTTGCAACATTGATTGGTTTGACAAAAAAGATGTATGAGAGAATGGAAGAAGAAAGAAAATTTTGGCAGGAAGAAAAACAGATATTGCTGAGCAGTTTAAATAAAGATACGGATGTGATGGATGGAATAATCGGCATTTCAGACGATATAACCAACGTAAAAAAGACCATTATGAGAATAGCCAATGCAGATTCCAACGTATTTATAACGGGTGAAAGCGGAACAGGAAAAACATTGATAGCAAAGGCAATTCACAATTTAAGCTACAGAAAAGACAAGCCGTTTGCAACCATAAATTGTGCTGCCATACCGGAGAATCTTTTGGAAAGCGAACTGTTCGGGTATGAAAAGGGGGCGTTTACTGGCGCTTTATCTATGAAAAAGGGTAAATTCGAGTTAGCAAACAAGGGAACACTATTTTTGGACGAAATAGGTGATATGCCGCTTTCACTGCAGGCAAAACTCTTAAATGTAATTCAGGATAAGGAAATTACGAGGCTGGGTGGAGAAGAGAACATATCCATAGATGTTCGTATTATTGCAGCAACAAACAAGAATTTGGAGAAGATAATAAAATTGGGACACTTCAGGGAGGATTTATACTACAGGCTCAATGTTTTACCTATAAATGTGAAGCCGTTAAGGCAAAGAAGAGACGACATTCCGATTTTAATAGACTATTTTTTGAAAAAAATTAACAAAAGACACCATAAGCATATCAGAATAACAAATTCCGCCTTGAAAGCCTTAATAAACTATGAATGGCCGGGTAACGTTAGGGAGCTTGAAAACACTATCGAAAGGCTGGTTGTGTTAAACGATACCAAAATAGACGAGCGCGACTTGCCTGACTATATCAATAATCGCGATATAAAAGATGTAAATATCAATGATATTCCCTACAAAGATGTGCCTTTTGCCATAGAATCGATAGAAAAACAGCAGATACAGAACGCTTTGAAAGAAACAGGATACGTTAAATCAAAAGCAGCGCGACTGCTCGGTTTTACGATAAGACAGCTCGATTACAGAATAAAGAAGTACGACATAAAGATAAAAAAATTTTAAAAACCGCCCCCAAATTGAGGACGGCTTGAAAAAAATAAGCAGTAATTTATTCGGTTTGTGCTCCCCTTTTTGCCAGTTCCCTGTCTATCATAAGGAGTCCGTTTTTGCTTCCTTCTACCATTTCGAGTTGAGCTATAATCTCTTCGTCGTTCGCTTCTTCTTCAACCTGTTCGTCTATAAACCACTGGAGCATATTGTAGGCTGCTCTGTCTTTCTCTTTTTCAGCCAAATCCACGAGGTCGTTTATACATTTTGTTATGTGCTGTTCGTGTTTCAGCGTCGCTTTGAATGCATCAAGGGGGCTTTCCCATTGGCTTGGCGGTTCTGCTATCGCATAAAGTTTGAGTTTTCCGCCTCTGTCTTTCAGATGGTCATAAAATTTCATAGCGTGCATTACCTCTTCTTGGTATTGCACGAACATCCAGTTTGCGAAGCCTTTCAGATTTATCGACTCAAAATAAGCAGACATCGAAAGGTACAGATATGCAGAGTACATCTCCTCGTTAACCTGTTTGTTGATGGCATCCTCCATAGTTTTTGAAATCATATTTAAACCTCCTCTATATTTGGTAAATAGTGTAGTGCTTCTTCAACTTTTTCTTTGGGATATTCGTAGTCTTCCATTAAACCGGAGAGGAACGTATCGTAAGAAGCCATATCAAAGTGTCCGTGGCCTGAGAAGTTTATCAGGATTGTTTTTTCCTTTTGCTCCTCTTTTGCTTTGATAGCCTCGTCAATCGCTCCTTTTATTGCATGGCAGGTTTCGGGAGCCGGTATGATACCCTCGGTTTTTGCAAAAAGCATACCCGCTTCAAACACCTCTGTCTGTTTATAAGCAACAGCATCAAGAAGCCCGTCTTTTCTCAATTGGCTTAAAATCGGTGAATCTCCGTGATACCTCAATCCACCTGCATGAATGCTTGGCGGCATAAAATTGTGACCCAGTGTAAACATTAAAAGAAGCGGTGTCATTTTGGCTACGTCTGCATAGTCGTAGTGGAAGATTCCTTTGGTTAGCGTAGGACAACTCGCCGGTTCCACGGCAACGATTTTAACATCTTTACCGTTAATTTTATCCCTCATAAACGGTAAACCTATGCCTCCGAGGTTGCTTCCGCCGCCACAGGGAGCCAAGATTACGTCCGGGTAATCTCCAATCATCTCAAACTGTTTTTTGGCTTCAAGACCTATAACCGTCTGGTGAAGCAGTACGTGGTTCAATACGCTCCCCAAAGCGTAGTTTGTTCCCTCGTGAGTTGCGGCGTCTTCAACCGCCTCGCTGATAGCAAGTCCCAAACTACCCGGATTATCAGGGTCTTCTTTTAGAGCTTCTCTTCCGGTTTGTGTCTTATCACTCGGTGAAGCAAACACCTCTGCTCCCCACAGATGAATCATTGATTTTCTGAATGGTTTTTGATTGTAACTAACCTTAACCATATAAACTCTTATGTTCATATCAAGAAGACTGCCTGCCAAAGCTAAGGCACTTCCCCACTGCCCGGCGCCTGTCTCCGTTGTGAGCGTGTTTACGCCCTCCATCTTGTTGTAGTAAGCCTGGGCTATTGCCGTATTGGGTTTATGGCTTCCTGCAGGAGAAACCGACTCGTTTTTGTAGTAAATCTTTGCCGGAGTACCAAGAGCTTTTTCTAAGTTGTAGGCTCTGACAAGCGGTGTAGGTCTCCATATTGAATAGATTTCTCTAACTTTTTCCGGTATCGGTATCTCCCTTTGTGTGCTCATCTCCTGCTCAATTATTGCATTAGGAAAAATTTTTAAGTCGTCGGGTGTCAACGGCTTTTGTGTTTGCGGATTGAGCGGCGGATTCAAAGGTGTAGGCATATCAGGTAGTATATTGTACCAATATTTAGGAATATCGGCGTCGTTTAGCAGTACCTTTTTTGTATCCATAACTTTCCCCCCCTTAAATAAGTTCGTCATTTTATAACATAATAGCAGCCATATTTCAAAGCATATTTTAGATATAGGCATTTGTTTGATTTGGTTTGTAAAACCGGTGTGATTTACAGAGTTAAATGTTAAATAAATGTTTTAAAGACTACAAATTAACTTTACAAATATGTAAAAATATACATAATACTGTTATAAATCTTAATATGAGGGTTTATTTTATAAATTTTATTTATTTTTTTAAATTTAGTGATATAATAAAAAGGTTATGAAAGAAAAGATTATAGATTTGTATATCAATAATTTATATAACATAGCAAAAGAAAAGCATATAAAGATATATTTGATAGGGGGTGCTGTCAGAGATTTTTTCTTGGGCAAGGATACTCAAGACTACGATTTTGTGGCGTTTGGAAATCTTGAAAAGATTGTGCGGGAGTTTGTCTCAAAACTCGGTTGTAAATACATTAAATATGATAAAAAATTGGTGACATACAGGATTTTCTGCAAACTTAAAACCATAGATATAACAAAACCGAGAGGCAGAACAATCGAAGAAGACTTAAAAAAGAGAGATTTTACAATAAACTCTATAGCCTATGATTTGGACTTAAATGAAATAATCGACCCGTTGGACGGTAGAGGAGACATACAAAAAAGAGTTGTTAGGGCAAACTGCGACGAGTGTTTTAAAAACGATCCGATAAGGATTGTCAGGGCTTTCAGATTGGCTGCGCTCAACCGCTTTGATATAGAGCCGAATACCCTTAAAATGGCGCAAAGGGACAGCCGCCTTTTGAAAAAAACATCCAAAGAACGCATTACCGATGAGCTGAAGAAGTTTTTTGTTTTGAACAATACGTTTGCATACATACTTTTAATGGATAAAGCCGGCGTTATCGATTCCATATTTGATGATTTGTCCTTAACGAACGGCTGCATACAAAGCGAACACCACCTATTTGACGTTAAAACCCACTCTTTAAGCGTCTATAATTTTATCGAGTGGTCGTTTAACAGGCTTGAAAGGATTCTCGGCAAGTGCTACAAAAAATATTTGATTCATTTTACATCCAATAAAGGTGTGGTGCTTATATCATTAAAACTTGCAGCTTTGTTTCATGATGCAGGAAAACCTCTGCTTAAAACATTTACAAAGGAGGGCAGGGTCAAGTTCCCCGGACATGAGAATAAAAGTTCAGAGTTGTTTTTAAAATATGCAAAAGAGTATTCGTTTGGCAAAAATATAACCAAATTAACAAAGTTTTTTATAGAAAAGCACATAGAGCCGTCGTATATTTTTGCTTTGTGGAATAAAGGAGAATTATCCGAAGACGATATAACGGAATTTTTTATAAATTACAATGAAAACGGTGTGGATTTGTTATTTTTTGCTTTGGCAGATACGCTTGCCAAGGGCAAAATAAGTGCTCTTAAAAGGGAAAAGTATGTTGAATTTCTAAGATTTATGGCAAACAAATTTTATTTTACGATAAAACCGAAATTGAGAGATAAAAACCTGATAAACGGAACAGATATACTAAACAACTTTGACAATATTGATAAAAAAAGCCTCAAATTTTTATTAAAAGAGGTTAATAAAGCAAGAATAAACGGAAAAGTAAGAAATAAAAAAGAGGCTCTGAGTTTGGTTAAAGGGCTTATTTTGCAGTAGCACCTTTTTATAGCAGTTGAAATTTTTTAATCTCTTTTTCGCTTAAATCTATTAGCCCTCTTTTCTTCAAATCGTAAATCACATCTTTATTGCATACAACATCTTCCGGCCATTCTCTTTCAAAGCCGTCTTCTTTTGTTTTTTTGGTTGCATCAACGCCTATGATTTCTTCAATCCACACGTCTTTTTCCGCATCTATGTTGTTTACGATTCTCCAGATTAACATATAGGGATTGTTTAAATCGTTATCTTCCAAATCCACAAATACGACGACAGATATAAATTCGTATAGATTTTTAATCTTATCGAATACCTTTTTTGCCGGTTTATCTTTTTTTAAAGCAACGACCGTAATGGGATTTGAACTGTTTGTGCAGTACTGTTTCAAATCCCTAACGGAATTGTCTATTTGCACTATTTTCTCAAGTAAGCTGTTATCGTCAAGGAGTTTTATTTTTCTATCAACAACCGAACCTGTTGCGTCAATACCGAGCTTGCCGCCGACAAGCGGTTTGTAGGATGAGTGGTCTAAAGCATCGACAACCCCCTTTGAAATCAAAATTCTCTCTTTTGAGAGTCTGTTCAATACATAAACGGCTAAATCATTAAACTTTGTCAGAGGCGGTGCTTTTTTATCGACAAATACAGCGTGTTTAACAAAGCTCATCTGTCCGTTACCCCAAAGGGAGTGCATTATTTGAAGCGAGTGACCTGGATATCGCGGGTCTATTTTGCAGAGTATCAGGTTGTGAAAAACACCGTTTTCCGGCATTTTATAATCAAGTAGGTTTGGCGATTGCATTTTGATTAAAGGCAAAAATATACGCT
>WGCD01000018.1 GCA_015493995.1 Desulfurellaceae bacterium | reverse complement strand
TTCCGTTTGTGAGAGATTGTGAGAGAAGCTAGTTCAACTCCCTGGCGAAAAGCGTATTCCAAAAGTTGCTCTTGATGATTCTCAAGATCTTCACCTGTTCTTTTTGCTTCAATAAAAAATTCATTCTGATAGTTTAATCTTAGGCAATAGTCAACCCTCCTGTTTTCAACGTAAAATTCTGGGCAAACCTCCTCACGATCAAAAATTTCCCAGCCTAAGATTTGTAAAATTGGAAGAATGATCGTTTGCTTTGTAGCAGCTTCGTCAAAACTGTGGATTTGAGGTTTATTCTTTAATTTTTTAATGAATTCAATTAAATTCATAATGAATCTCTCCCCTTTTTGTTTTAGCCTAATATAAGTTTAGGTATGCTAATGAAAAACAGTTTAATATTACTTGTGTTATACATTATATCTCCTCGTTCTACTTGTTTGCATAGATTTCTTTCTTAGCAACCTAATCTAAAAATAAACAGAACTTCTTATGCCTTTGCTTCAGAATGATAGTGCATTCGTATGTGCCTTAAGTTTATTACGTGTGAAATGTACATTACATAAACCTAATTACGTTTACTAAGCTAAATCTGATACATAAACACAAATGCTTGCAATTCTTTTTTATCATTTTCTTATGCCCCAAAACCGCCCTTTTAAAACCTCCAATCTCTTAGCCACTCTGTTTCTTATTTTCTTTTCACAATTTTTATACACTCAAAAGCTGTGTCTGTCAAATAATTGAAACTTACAGCGGTGCAATATAAAACAAATTAACTGTTCTTATAAAATGCCGGGCCTGCTTATTGCAAGCGTTTTCTTATCCATGCTGGATTTCTTCGACAATCTAAAACAGCATAAATTCTTACTTCATTTTCCTCTATGCGGTAATAAATTGCAAATGGGAATCTTTTAGAAAGAAGGCGGTAGTATTTATCAAAATAAATACTGTGTATGCCGGAAAACAGTCTAAGAGAATCAATATCTGAAAAAAGTGAATCTAAAAAATAGTTTCCCATGCCTTTCGCTTGTGATTCATAAAAATAAAAACCCTCTTTCAAATCTTCCTTAGCCGATTCAAGAATTTTTATTTTCATTAAATAGAATTCCTTATATCACTCTTTGCCTGCTCCCAGTCTATAAACCTATCTTTACCCTCTTTCAGCACCTCTTCTCTTTTTTTTAGTATATTTCCATGCCACTTCGGAGAAGATAAATCGGGAACATTACGACAAATGTCATCCCACAGTTCTTCCATAGCCTTGAGTTTTTCTTCAGTAGTCATTTCATTTAAATTAATAGTCATAGGCAATAATCTCCCCTCATGTCAGTTGTGTAAAATAGTAACTTCTTTGATACCCTCATATTTCTAACCCGCATTTTGCCGTTATTTATATAATCCATAATAGATTCTCCTACCAATTTTTATACACTCAAAAGCTGTGTCTGTCAAATAATTGAAGTTTATTGCTGTTCTATTTCCACATATTCATCAAAAAACTCGGATAGGTGGAGTACCTTTACATCAATGCCTTTTTTCAACAATCCGCCTTCAATCTGCATTAGACATCCTGGGCATTCGGTCAAAACAATATTGGCATTTGTTGAGAGTATATTTTCTATCTTTTTATCCAGTATGGCGCTTGAAACTTCTGGAAAATCAACAGAAAAACTTCCGCCGAATCCGCAGCATGTATCGGCATCAGGCAAAGGAACAAACGAGTCTTTAATGGTATTTTTAAGTATATATTCAGCCGAGAAGTGCAGTCCTCTTATTTGATGGCAGGGTATGTGATACGTGCATTTCATATTATCTTTAACCTTTAATTTTATGTCCAACTCATCGAGAAATTCGGAGAACATTTTGAGCTTGGATGAAATTGCGGATGATTTTTTGAAATCGTTTGGCAAATCGGAAAGCATTTGCGGAAAAATCTCCTTGATTGTGGAGCCGCAGGTAGGGCAAAGAACAATGTAGTTGTCGTAGTAATCGGGATTTTTCATATATTTTATGTTGTTTATTATTGTTTTTTTGGCGCTCTGTTTATCACCCGAATGAATTGCCGGCAGTCCGCAGCATACGGTTTTACCCGGTATATCAACTTGGATATTCAACCTGTTTAGCAGTTTAACCATAGATATACCGACATCAGGATAAAGATATTCTATTGCACATCCGGGGTAGAACAAAACCTTCTTAAAAGGAGTCGGCAGGTATGTGTCCAAAGCCCTAAAATCTTCGGAAAAAGAGTGTTTTTTAAGGGAGGGAAGAATCCTGAAATTATGCTTTCTCGGCACCACTGATTGATTTATAAATGAATTTTTTGTAAGGGGTTTTGCAGCTATGCTTCCGATTTTAGCCACATTCTTAAATGTTGTTGGCTTGTTTAAAATCTGTGAGAATACAATCTTTTTTACACTATCCAACCCGGTTTTTTCCACAATTCCGGCATTCAAATCCGAAATTAGTTTTTGTATATCGATATCAGCCGGACAAATTTCAGTGCAGGCTTTGCACCCCGTACACATATTGAGAAGATTTTTTGCCTGTTTTTCACCGTGATACATTGCCGTCAACACAACACCTATCGGACCGGTGTATATATGTCCGAAAACGTGTCCTCCGGTGACGCCGTAAACCGGGCAGACATTGGCACACGAGCCGCATCTTATACATTTAAACGCCTCTTTAACAACCGGATTGTCAAACAAAGAGAGTCTGCCGTTATCAACAAAAACAAAGTGGGTCTCCTTTTTGCCCGTCGGGTTTTTTATCGAATCCATCGCTCCTTTTATCCAGCTTACATAAACGCTTATTATCTGACCGGTAGCGTTTTTCGGCAAAACTCTCATTATCTTCATCGCTTCTTGAAAGCTTTTCACAAGTTTGTCATATCCCAAAACAACAATGTGAACAGGCGGTATGGATGTTGTAAGCCTGCCGTTTCCCTCGTTTGTCACTATACCTATTGTTCCTGTTTCCGCTACGGCAACATTTGCTCCTGTTATTCCTACGGTTGCTTTAAAGTAGTATTCCCTTAAATATTTTCTCGCTATTTTCACCATCTTTTCTATGTCGTTTTCGTCTATTTCTTCATCGGTATATTTTCTGAAAAGCTCGGCAACCTGAAACCTGTTTTTGTGAATTGCCGGCATAATCATATGCGAAGGGGTTTCTTTTGCAAGTTGAATTATCCACTCGCCCAGGTCGGTTTCCACAGGCTTTATGCCGTGTCTTTCGAGGTATGGATTTAAGCCTATTTCTTCTGCCGTCATAGATTTCGATTTGACAACATATTCGGCATTAAGTTTTTTGCATACCGAGGTTATGTATCTGCAAGCCTCTTTAGAATCCTTTGCCTGATAAACAATTGCGCCTGTTTTCTCAACATTTTCTTTGAATATATCAAACAGCTTCAGCCGCTCCTGGCTTGTTTTGTCTTTCAGTTTTCCAATCTCTTTTTTTAGTTTGGAGAAATTCAAGCCCTCATAAGCGGTTTGGTGCGATATTTTGTAATTATGAAAAAAAGTATCCAAATTATCGTGCAACGTCTTATCCGAAAGAGCCTTTGATATTTTTTTTCTTAAAGTGTCATTTGAATAGAACATAATGGTTACCTCACAGGTCTTTTATTATAAAAACATTCATTGTTTGAGGACCATGAACGCCGAGAGAAAGCGACATTTCTATATCAGCCGTTCTGCTTGCTCCTGTGATAAATGCCACATAGCCGCCGCTTTCTTTTGATGTTGCTTCTTTAATGAAACCGGCGGTATCGTCAAGTGATTTAACTATTCTGGATAATGGAACAACAACATCCAAGTTTTCGCAAAGCGATGTAGCTCTTCTAAACTCCTCAGAGCCGTTACTTAGAAC
>WGCD01000017.1 GCA_015493995.1 Desulfurellaceae bacterium | reverse complement strand
CCTGCTTCTCTAACGAATTTGATATTTACAACTGGCACCCTTTTTATAGAGGGAAAGTGTGAAAAGGGCGGATGCATCCCTTGGCAAGTATCTACACCCACACATTACGTCAAATAAGCAATATTGTAACAAACGAAAGACAAAACCCTTAATAGGATAGGATTTTTAAAGCGTTATGGACACTAAAATGGACACCGGCACATACCTCATTAGCAAAATCGAAACATATAAAAAAGAGATAAATTCAAAAAATTCAACATATAAAAAGGGGAGGCTTATTAAAGCCACACCTGTGGTGTAAATTATTTATGTATAAAGGCGCAAAATGCCGTTTATATTTGCTTCTCGTGGACACTATGTGGACACCTTGGTTTTCACCAACAAAAAACGCCAACCCCAGCAGTGCCGAGATTGGCGTCAAATCAAGCTTTTAATTGGTAGCGGGGGCAGGATTTGAACCTACGACCTTCGGGTTATGAGCCCGACGAGCTACCAGACTGCTCCACCCCGCGTCAAGTGTGCAAATATATAAACTTTTTCGAATAAAATGTCAAGAGCTAATTTTAAAAATTATATCACGAGCTATCTCTTCCGTGTTTCTCGATGCGTCTATGATAAAATGAGCATTCTCATAGCAAGATGTGCGTTTATCAAATAAAGAGCGCGCCGTTTCAATATCATCAAGCAAAGGTCTGTTTTTTTTATTTTTAACCCTGTTTACGATATCCTTAAAACTCAGTTTCAGATAAAAAACCCACCCTATCTTTTTCAACAATTCAATATTGTTGAAATGGCAAGGCAACCCTCCTCCTGTCGCTATAACACAATCGCTGCAAAAAGACAGATTGGATGAGATAATATTCCTTTCTATGCTCCTAAAAAAATTCTCTCCGAAATTTTCAAATATCTCTCTAACGCTCATTTTTAACTTTTTTTCTATTATTCTATCGGAATCCACAAATCTGAAGGAATAGTTTCTCGATATAAATCTTGCCGTTGAGCTTTTCCCACTGCCCATAAAACCTATCAGAATTATGTTCATTTTGTTTTTAAGTACTCTTTATACTCCCGAATTCTTAAAGCCATCTCGCTTAAAGTATCTCCGCCGAATTTGTCGATATATGCCTTCAATAATTCAAAAGCCACAACAGATTTTGCCACAACACTCAAAGCCGGAACGGCACAAACATCACTTCTTTCAAAAGCCGACTTTGTAGCTTTTTTAGTTTTTACATCAACAGAATCCAAACCTTTAATAAGTGTAGGTATGGGTTTCATATACGCCCTTACAATAATGGGTTCAGAATTTGAGATGCCGCCCTCAATACCGCCTGCTCTGTTTGTTTTTCTTCTATAACCATCCTCATAAACAATCTCATCGTGCACCTGAGAACCCAATCTTGAAGCGTTTCTAAACCCTTCGCCTATCTCCACGCCTTTCACCGCTTGAATACTCATAAGAGCATATGCAAGTTTTGCATCGAGCCTTCTATTCCACTGAACATAGCTTCCCAATCCGCAAACAACATTTTTTGCTACGACCTCCACAACCCCGCCAATCGTATCTTGTTGTTTCTTTGCCTGCTCTATCTGGGCAATCATTAAATCCCCCGTTTTTTCATCCGGGCAAAAGACCGGGGATTTTTCAATATTTTCAATTAATGCCGGGTTATCGTAATCAACATCGTTTAAACTGACTTTACCTACGGCTTTAACAAAAGAGACCATCTGAACACCGAGTTTCAATAAGGCGTATTCACACAAAGAACCCACCGCAACCCTAATGGCAGTCTCCCTTGCGCTTGAGCGTTCGAGCACATCCCTAATGTCAGACCTGTCGTATTTTATATATCCGTTCAAATCGGCGTGTCCCGGTCTGGGTGAAGTGACAGCTTTCTCATCCGTAAGCTTAGCATCATAAGTCATAACCGAAAGCCAGTTTTGGAAATCTTTATTGCGTATAACCATTGTTATAGGAGAACCGATTGTTTCCAAAAATCTAACACCGCTTACAAACTCAACAGTGTCTTTTTCTATTTTTTGCCTTCCGCCTCGCCCGTATCCCGATTGCCTAAGCAGCAAATTTTTATTTATAAAATCCAAATCTATTTTCAAACCGGCCGGAAAACCGTCTATGATGGCTACAAGCTCTTTCCCGTGAGATTCACCCGCATCGAGAAATCTCAACATCACTCTTCCTCTTTCTTAAACGTCTCGTTTATCTTTTTGAGTCTCTTATCGACCGCATAGTGAAACGTGCCTTTTTCAAAAGCATTGCCGATTCTTTTGCCGGCTTTAACGCCGCTGAATATTTCTATGGCGTCATCCACCGTTTCAACGGTATAGATATTAAATTCCCTTTTTTTCACAGAATTAAGTATTTCGTCTTTCAATATCAGGTTTTTTAAGTTTTGTTTTGGAATTACAACACCGCTACCCTTCAAATTTCCGCTTTCTTTGCAAATATCATAAAAGCCTTCTATCTTTTCAATAGCTCCGCCTATCGGTTGAACAACTCCATCCTGGTTCATAGAGCCTGTAACTGCAAGGTTCTGCTTTAAAGGTATCTCTGCCAAAGACGAAAGAACAGCAAGTGTTTCGGCAATGGATGCACTGTCTCCTTCTATATATGAGTATGACTGCTCAAAAGAAATCGTCGCTGCAAAGCTCAAAGGCTTATTAAAACCGTATGTATTGCCGATATATCCCGAAATAATGAACGAGGCTTTGTCGAATATCTTGCCGGAGAGTTTGGATTCCCTTTCTATGTTGACAACGCCCTCTTTGCCTACAAACGTTTTTGCCATAATCTTATTGGGTCGTCCGAAAGAAAAATCTCCCAAATCCAAAACCGACAAACCGTTAATTTGCCCTATCTTCTTGCCTTTTAAGTCAATTATTATATCGCCTTCTGTAATCATCTCGTATATCTTTTCTTTCCACAAATCCTTCAAATATCTCTTCTCTTGCACGACTGTATTTACATTATCGTAGGTTATGTTATCGGAGTTGCTTACAAGATGAGCCTCTCTTAAAATATCCAAAATATCGTCGTAATATGCCCATATTTTATCTCTGTTTGAGCTTAACTTAGACGAATACTGCAGAAGCCCTGCCATTCCGCTTTTGTCGGGTTTTTTAAGGTTGTTTTTTTCGCAAAAAGACATCACTTTGGAAGCAAAACGAACGGTATTGTCTTTGCTTTTTGGGATAGTATAGTCAAAATCAGTTTTCAATTTGAAGAGTTTTTCAAAATCATCGTCATAGGTATAAAGCAGATTATAAATATATTCAGAACCTACTAAAATTACATTAACATCAAGCTCCATAGGTTCTGGCTTCAGCGTTTCAGAAGCTATTATTCCATATTTTTCGCTCCACTCCTCTATAACGCCTTTTTTCGACATAAGTGATTTTTTAAGTGTATCCCAAACACCCGGGCTCATTAAGACGCTCATAGCATCAAGGATTAAATATCCTCCGTTTGCCTTGTGGATGCTGCCTGCTATTATGTGAGTAAAATCGGTTATAAACGCGCCGAAATAAGCCTGTTTCTCCAACTTTCCGAAAATATTGTAGTATGTCGGATTTTCCTCATATATCACCGGTATTTCATCTGTATGCCCATTATCCACAAACAGATTAACCTTATATTCAGTATATTTGTTCTGCGTCTGCATAAAGGGGAAAGTCTGGGTCTTTTGGGGTAAAAATATGGCTATGTTGTTAAGCGTGTATTCCTCAACCTCATCAAGATATTCTTCCACCTCTTCGTTATCCTTGAATTTCTCCTTTATCTCCTCCATTTTTTGTCCTACAATTAGAAGTCCCATCTCGTCGTTGATTTTTTTGATTTTCTCAAACTTCTCTTTTTCGAGTTTCTTGCTTTTCTCAAGAAAAATCCTTATATGCTCTTCAAGTTTTTTTCTCTTTTCCTCTATGGAGCTTTTTAACTCCTCAGAAAGAGTCATAAATTCCCGCTCGTTAATGGCTTTGCCGGAAACTATGGGAGAAAGCGTAATGCCAACCTGGGAAAAACTTAAGACAAAATCCAAATCGTTAGCCTTTTTTTGGATATCCTCATACAGTTTTTTTTGTTCTTTGTCGTAATAATTGGCTATCTCCTGAATTCTGCTTTCATACTCCTTGCTTTCAAAAATATCCGGCACACTCTTTTTAAGGTAGCTGACAAACGAATTCATCTCTTTTGCCAGCTCCCCGCCCCTGCCTTTTTGCAGTTTTATGATTTTTGGCATTTTTTGATTTTTAAAATTATTCACATAACAGTAGTCGTACAACTTCGGTTTCTTGTCTGCAGCGTATCCTCTAACCAAATTTGCTATAATCTCTTTGTCATTTTTACTCAAATTGCCGGCGATATAAACATTATAGTCGTTAGACCTCATTCTCACAAGCTTATTTAGGGCAAGTTCAATTCTTTTTTGATATATAAAATTGCTGTCTTTGGGTTTAATTTTATCCAAATCCATATTGAATTCGAGCTTTAAATCTTTATATTTCAACTTCTTTACGGCCATCTACTTCTCCTTGTAATGAATTTTAGACATAAATTCCGAGTATATCTCTTTAACGCTCTTTTTGGAAGGCTTAACACTGGTTCCGTTTGGTAGTATCAATCTTGAGCGTGGAGATTTTTCCTTTAAAAAGTTGCAAACATCCCCGAGGCACTCCTCGCTTTCTATTTCAAATGAAATTATTGAATTCTCAGAATCAAACTCTATAAACCACTCAATATATTTCACCTTTCGTTTAGACAGCAAATTCTTAAATGTCCACTTCTCTTTTTTTTCTATGATAACGTCTATCGAATACATAACCACACCCCTTTAACAATTCTAAACACATCATACAGAAAGCTTTTAAAAAAATCAATTAAGCCTGCTTCAACTCTTGAAAAAAAACGATTTCTTTGATATAAAAAAGTATGCGTTGGTTGAGGGTCATTTTTGGTTTTTCAATAATATCTTTGATATTTGTATTCGAGAGCAATTCGTATGCAAATATATATACCGTAAAATCAGGCGACTCTTTAATTGGAATTTCAAAAAAGCTCGGATTTAAGCCCTATCAGATAAAAAGGCTGAACCCCCATACAAAGTGGTTGAAGATTAGACCGGGTGAAAAAATAAAAATACCTTCTACAAAAAAAGCTCACCAAAAGCCACTCAAAGAAATAAGCTATAAAAATATATACACAGTCAAACCCGGCGATTCTTTGATAAAAATATCAAAAAAGTTAAAAATCAAACCGACTTTGATAAAAAAATACAATCCGAAAATACACTGGCTTAAAATTAGACCGGGCAATAAAATAAAAATACCGCCAATGAACAACGCTGTCGTTAAAGTTAAAAGGGAAGAAAAACAACATTCTAAAGATATTTATGTTGTTAGAAAAAACGACTCGTTGATAAAAATAGCAAAAAAACTTAATGTCAGCATAGAAGAAATAAAAAAACTAAACCCGGATATAGATTGGTCGAAAATAAGACCGAATAATGAAATAAAACTACCGCAAACAAGTCAAAAGACGGTTTTAAACAAACAAATCGAAGCTGCTGTTAAGCAAAATGTTGCCACAACACAAGAAAAGGCGAAAAAAAAGAGTATTCTACAACAGAATAATCCACTTTCTTGCAAAAAGTTAGAAGCAGCTTTAATTAAGAAAAACCGCTCTTTAAAACCGGGCACCATAGGAGACGGATACTATATAGTCAAAAGAGGCGATACACTCAGTTCGATTGCCGGCAGGTTCGGATTAACTTTAAAACGTCTGATGGAGTTGAATCCGAACAAAAGCAGATTTATAAAACCGGGAGATTTGATTGTTATACCCGGGGAACTCACCCAAAAGATTATGCTGTCAAAAAAAGAAAACCTGTATATTCCACCGAGATTTCTCGTATATTCAACGCCGTATAAAATAAGAAGAGGTGACACACTCTACAAAGTAGCCAAAAGATTCAACACAAAAGTCTATGTTATTAAAATGCTGAACAATTTGGGCGGTAATACCCTGATAGCCGGCAGATATATTTTTGTCCCCAACAAGAATATGGTCAATAAAAGCAGGCTCGAACTTGAATATTCACTGCTCAGAGAAAGAAGAAAGGCTCTCATCCACTATGCCGAGCGTTTCTTAGGAAGACCTTATCGTTTCGGTGGAGACAGTTTGCTCCACGGAATAGACTGCTCCGCGTTTGTTCAAAAGATTTACGAACGCTTTATCAGGAAGAGGCTTCCCAGAACGGCTGAGGAACAATACAAAACCGTAGGTGTATTTGTTCCTTTAAGCAGAATACAGGTTGGGGATTTACTGTTTTTCCACACATTAAACTATGCAAGGGTCACACACGTCGGGATTTATATCGGAAACAACCGATTTATACATGCCGCAGGAAGAAGAAGCGGAATAAAAATATCGAGACTTACACGATACTATCTTAAAAGACTTGTCGCTGTTAAAAGAGTTTTCAGAATAAACAACAAATATGCTTATCTTAGGCATAGACCCGGGTAGCTCAATTACAGCCTACGGGCTTATAGACACAAAAACCAAAAACGTTAAATACGACTATATAAAGCTAAAAAAAAGCTTATCAAAAGAAGATAAAATCTATAAAATTTTTTTATACACTAAAGAGATTATAGAAAACAACAGTGTTGAAAGCGTAGCTGTTGAAGACTCCTTTTATTCTGTAAACATCCAATCATCTATGCTGTTAAGCGAGGTGAGAGCCGCCGTGATTATAGCCTCAAAAGAAAAAAATATAGACATATATCAATATCTGCCGAGACAGGTAAAGCAAGCTGTCTGCGGATATGGAGCCGCAACAAAAGAACAGATAAAGTTTATAGTGGAAAAAACCCTTAAAATAGACCTAAAAAATCAACCTCTCGATGTCTCCGATGCACTCGGCGTTGCCTTGACGCATATATACACGCTTAAACTTTAGTCGCAAGCATACCGCAAGCGGCTTTAATTGAAGAACCTTTTGAGTTTCTAACAGTCACAAACATCCCTTTGTTTCTCAAATACCCAGCAAACTCCTCTATTTTTTCGTTTGAAGTCGGGTTCAGCCCGCTGTTCATAAGATTATGTTTATTAAGCGGTATGATATTCAGCTTGCTTTTGTAGGTTGATAACAATCTTAAAAGGGCTTTTCTATCTTCTTTGGTATCATTGACGTTCTCTATCATAACATACTCAAAGGTTATCCTTTTTCTTCTCGGCATAGGGAACGTTTTTAAACTCTCCATAACCTCTTTTAAGGGGTATTTTCTGTTGACAGGCATAAGGTAGCTTCTCTTTTCATCTGCTGCAGAGTGCAAGGAAAGAGCCAGATTAATATAGGGCAAATCCTCTTTGAGCTTTTCTATAGCTGGCGTTATACCGCAGGTTGAAAGGGTTATTTTTCTTCTTGATATGTTTATTCCGTCTTCGTCAATCAATATTTTAACCGATTTTACAACATTGTCATAATTATCAAGAGGTTCACCCATACCCATATACACAATATTGGCGTTTTTCAAAGAGTGTTTTTTCATAATATATCTCACCTGAAGCACAATCTCAGACGTATCAAGATTTCTAACTAAGCCCATTTTTCCGGTTGCGCAAAATCTGCAGCCCATTCTGCAACCGACCTGGGTAGATACGCAAATCGTATTTCTATCGTTCTTCATTGGTATAAAAACGCTCTCTATTTTATTTGAATCCTGCAGCTTTAGAAGATATTTAACCGTTCCGTCTTCAGCATAGGTTGTTTTAGTACATCTGCCTGTTGAGATGAAAAACCTATCTTTCAACAAATCCCTAACATCTTTTTTCAAGGTCGTTATTTTGTCTATATCGTCAACAAAATGCTTGTAAACAAAAGAAAAAATCTGCCTCTTTCTGTAATCTTCAAGCCCGTATTCCGCCAATATATCACCGAGTTCATTTTTTGTTAAAGACAGAATATCAATCATACAAAAAACACTTTAATTTATGGTGAGAATTTATTTGTTTAAAAGAGGGTTTCCCGGTTTTACATATATTTTTACGCTCTTTGCACACATTGTAAAAAAAGCAGCCCTCACTGTTCTCTTTTTCTATCGTTTTGGCATCCTTTAAAAGAGAAACGGTGTAGGGATGCAGAGGTTTGTCATTTGCCTTATCGTAAACTTCTATAACCTCACCGCCGTAGAGAACATAAATCTTATCCGATATGAAATTTGCAAGCTTTAAGTCGTGGGAAATAAATATGTAGGTGTATCTTTTATCCCTGTTTATATCGCATAACAAATTTATTATTTTTGCCTGTGTTGACATATCCAGGGCGCTTGTGGCTTCATCCAACAGCAGGTATTCCGGGTTTGGCAAAAGAGCTCTTGCTATTGCTATACGCTGCTGTTCTCCGCCGCTCAACTGATGAGGATGTTTGGTTAGCAGCTCTTTTTTTATATTAACCCTCTCACACATCTTATATATGCTGTTTACATCCGGCTTAGCCTCTTTTAGCGTTGCCATAGCCGTAAATCTCGGGTCTAACGATGTGCTTGGGTCTTGAAAAACCGCACCTATTTTTTTTCTAAATTCTCTTACATTATCTTTTGTAACCGATTTATTATCAAACAAAACAAGACCGGATGTCGGCATTTCTATGAGACTTAAAATTTTGCCAAGTGTGGTTTTTCCTGCGCCGGATTCGCCTATTATACCTATATGTTTTCCGTTTTCTATTGTTATATCAATATTCTTCAGGGCATAAATCTCGTCTTTTGAAAAAAATCCCTTTATCTTGTATTTCTTATAAACAGATTTTAGTTCTATCACCTAATCTTTCTTGCCGAGAACCGTATCTATCTTATCTTTCAAAACATCCGGCGTAAACGGCTTTACTATATAGTTGTTAACACCGGCTTTTAATGCCGTTATTATATCCTCTTTTGCGGCTTCTGTTGTAACCATAATAATGGGAGTGTCATCAAACTTACTGTCCGCTCTGATATGCTTAACAAAGGTCAATCCGTCCATAACGGGCATATTCCAATCTGTTATTATTAAATCAACGCTGTTGTTTGCCAAAACATCCAGAGCCTCTTTGCCATCCCCTGCTTCCAATATTTCGTCTCCGTAACCTATTCTTTTGAGTGTATTTTTTATAATCCTTCTCATTGTGGAAGAATCGTCAACAGTTATTATCTTCATCCTAAATCTCTCCTTTTTCTTGCATTTGTTTTATTATATCTTCAACATCTTGGTCGATTTTACCCTTCTCTTTTTCATCTACAATCGTGTGAGCCACACGCGCCCTCGGCTTATCTTCGTAGGATGAATCAAACCACATATTCAAATAGTCGTGCAGTGCTTTAATCACACTTATGACCCTTTCTATCTTCTGCCTTGTTATATCCTGAAATTGCAGTGTATCCATAGCGTCAAACACGCTATCTCTGATTACCGAAACGCTATTTTCTATATCTTTTGTAATATCGATTATATTCTTGAAATACTCATAATTATTTTTTACAACTGTTTTTGGGAAATGCTCCACAAAGAAATCCATAAATTCCTTATGCTTCTCCATATACGGTTTTATCTCTTGTATTAGTTTTTCGGTTTTGTCTAACTCGTCGGTTATTGTTTCGAGATATTCAAAAAGTTTATTAACCTTTTCTTCACTCTCTCTATTTATCTCGTCCAATTTATCTATAACTCTATGCTCGTTTTCGGGCAAACGAACTCCCTTAATCTTCTCCTGCCCCGAGCCGTTACCATCATCTTTCAAGTTTGTTTGTTTATCTTCTTCACTCTCTTTTTTTAACAACTCTTTCTCGGAACTTTCTTGAGTAAATTCGTCGATTATATCTTCTATGTTGCCTTTTTCGGCTTTGCTGAATTCCTCAATAAGGCTATCGATATCACTTTGCGACATAAACTATCCTCCCGTTATACTGCCGGCTTCAAAGCTACCTGTATAGCCAGCTCCCCCGCATCAGATTCAAAAGGTATAACAATGCTGGGCGTTCCTTTGGGTGAAACTATAGTGTGGTTCTTGCCTACAACAACGTTAGGCGTTGATATTTTAAGTTTTACATTGCGCTCTGAAAATATCTTCTTTGCACGTCCGGCTACCATGTTTGTCAATTCTCCTATGGCGTCGGTTGTATCGCTGTCTATCCCCAACACTTCTTCTCCTATGAAATTGCTGACAGCAACAATTGCTGTTTTTTTAGGAAAGGACAGGGCAATTGAACCGACAGCTTCACCGGTTATGCCTATTATACCGCTTACATCGTAGGCAACGGTGCTGTTTTCCCTCAGCTCAAGTTTACCTCTTTTCAATTTCAACATAGCCACGGTGTCCATAATCTCCTCTGCTGCTTCAATAAAAGGATTTATCCATTCAACACTTAATTTCGCCATATCTTGCGCTCCTTATATATTTTTAGCCACGGCTTTGGTAAACTCATCGGCTATAAATTTAGTGCAAAAATCGTCAACTCCCACATCTTTAGCTTTTTGAAGGTTTGCATTACCGGAAAGGGACGTATTCATAACAACAGGAAGATTTTTAAATCTCTCATCATCTTTTATCAGTTTTGTCAGTCTGTAACCGTCCATATTGGGCATTTCAACATCGGTTATAACTATATCAACAAGATTTTTTATATCACCGTTTGAGTTTTCGTAGAGCTTGTTTAACATATCCCAAGCCTCCTGCCCGTCTGTAGTTTCTATTATATCCTCTGCTAAAGGAGACACGGCTTTCTTAATTATCTTCCTTGCCGTTGAAGAATCGTCTGCTATAAGAATTTTTACCTTCTTTTTCTCCTTGCCTGCATCTATTGCCACCTTCTCGATTCTTTTAATGTCTTCTTCCGAGAAAATTCCAAGCTCCTCACAGATACTCTCGAAATCCAGTATGAGCATAACATGCTCTTCATCCAGATTTATTGTTCCGACAATCTTGTTGCCGTATTGGTGTTTTAAGACCTCGCTTGGCGGCTTTACAAACCTCCAAGAAACCCTCCTAATTCTTTTTGCATCATGAACTATGAATCCTACGGTAATATTATTAAAGAGTGTTATAATAACCTTTCTCGTTGTTATATCCGAAGGCTCGTTGATATTTAACCACTTTGCCAGACTGACAATAGGTATAACCTCGCCTCTCAGATTGTAAATGCCGTCAAGAAGAGACTCTTTGGAGGGTATCTTGATAACGTTGGGGTACTTTATAATCTCTTTAACTTTGGCAATATTTATTCCGTAAATGCCTTCGTATATTGTGCCGTCCGGCTTATGCTCGTACATTCTGAAATCAACAAGCTCCATCTGGTTTGTGCCGACCTGTAATATATCAATCTTGTCTTCCATACAACACCCCTTATTTTAATTTAATCCGCCGCCCTCTTTGAGCAGATTCTCTATGTTTAGCAGGGTCATAATTTTATTGTCCATCTTGCCGACGCCTCTAACATACTTTTCAATGGTTTGAGGGATATTCGGCGGAGTGGGTTCTATGCTCTTTTTCTCTATGTAATATACCCTTTCAATCTTATCGACTATAAACCCCACCGTATATTCATCCATATGCGCCACTATTATTCTGGATTCAATATCTATAGGTTTTTTTACAAGTCCGAATTTTAATCTTAAATCGACTATAGGAATTATCTTGCCCCTTAAATTAATAACGCCCATAACAAATTCTTTTGTATTTGGAACGTATGTAAAATCAACCGGTTTTATTATCTCCTCTACGTTTAAAATATCAATACCGAACAGTTCGTCTTTTAGTATAAAACCAACAACCTGGTCATATTCGTCTTTAAGTATCAAAGCGTCGGATTTTTTTTGGTTTTTTGCAAGCTGCTCTTCGTAATCCTCCGCCATTGCCAGGCTTTTATCAAATAAATCAACTTCGTTTTTCATAACCGCACCCCTTTTTTAAGCCACTTTTATTTTTTTTGTAATCATCTCCATCACCGCATCGACATCCTTGATGGTTATCGGGTGGAAAATTATCTTATTCATTAAAACTTCACCAACCTTCTCTTTATCAAATGTTCCGTCTGTTGATACGCCCACAACAAAAACATCCTTATAAGACGGAAATGTTCTAATAAGCCTTGTAAAGTTATAACCGTCGTTTATCGGTATGTCTAAGTCTATAAAAATGACATCAACGACGTTCTCAGATGCGATATCAAGACCCTCTTTATCGTTTGAAGCCTCATATATGTCAAAATCAGCCTCTTTCATATATTGGCTAATGGAGTGTTTTATCTCGTCTTTAGCCGACACTATCAAACAGGAGGGCTTGCTCTTCATTTCAATTGCTTTGTCTGCAAAGTGGTCTTCCACATTTGTCTCTATATTGGATGCCTCGCTTACAATAGAGGGAATGTCGAGAATTAGCGTAACCGAACCGTCTCCCATTATTGTAGCGCCGGAGATTGATTTTATATTGGTTAGATAGTGACCGAGAGATTTTATGACAATCTCCTCCCTGCCAATCAATTTATCAACAACCAGCCCAATCTTCTTCTCTGCAACTGCAACGACTACGACGTATATCTCTTTTGAATCTATCGTTTTCTTGTTCTTGCCTATTCCGAGAGCGTCACCGAGATAAACAAGAGGAATAATGCTGTCTCTCAATCTTAAAACATCCCTGTTTTCCACCTTATTTATATCGTCTTTGTTGATTCTTACCGTCTCAACAACGCTGACAAGAGGAATGGCAAAGAATTCCTTTGTAACCTTCACCAATAGAGCCTGAATAATAGCGAGCGTCAAAGGAATCTTGAGCATTATTGTGGTTCCCTTGCTAATTTCTGATGTAACCTCAATTGTTCCGTTGAGTTTTTCTATGTTTGTTTTAACCACATCCATTCCCACACCGCGCCCTGAGATGTTGCTGACCTTTTGCGCTGTGGAGAAACCGGGCTTAAATATAAGTCCGAATGCCTCTTCTTTTGTCATCTGTCTTGCTTCGGTTTCCGTTATGACACCTTTCTCCAAAGCCTTGCTTTTTAAGACTTCAGGGTCCATTCCTCCGCCGTCGTCCGTTGTTTTTATTATTATGTAATTACCCTCGTGAAAAGCGGAAAGGACTATCTTGCCCTTTGGCGGTTTTCCTGCAGCCAATCTCTTTTCTTTCGGTTCTATTCCGTGGTCAATGGCGTTTCTTATTATATGCACAAGCGGGTCGTTGATTTCTTCTACAACACTCTTGTCAAGCTCGGTTTCTGCGCCCTCTATAATTAACTCAACCTCTTTATTGAGCTCTTTAGATATATCACGCACAACCCTCGGGAATTTATTAAACACCTTTCCGACCTGCACCATTCTCGTTTTCATAACTCCCATCTGCAAATCTGTAGTCACAAGTGTTATTTGAGATGCAACACCGGAGAGCTCCTCGACTATATCGTCACCTTCAAATTTCTCTTCGGCTTTTTGTGCAACGCTCACCAGTCTGTTTTTACCCAAAACAAGCTCACCTACAAGATTCATCAAATCATCCAACCTTGTAACATCAACCCTTATTGTCTGCTCTATAACCGGTTTGGGTTTTGGTTTTGCTTGCTGTTTTTGGCTTTGCGGTTTGGTTTCTTGAGCGGGCTTGGGTTGAGCTTGAGCCTGTTTTTCTTCTTCTTTTTGAGTTTCCTCTTTCTTAATCTCTTCTTGCTTTTGTTCTTCCTGTTTTTTCTGTTGGCGTTTCTTTTTGTCTTCCTCCATTCTTTGCGCAAGAAGTCTCTGTATTTCAGCCTCTATCTCATCATCACTTTTTTTTGTTTTATCTTCTGCTTTTTCTTCTTTAGTTTCTTCAGGCTCTTGTTCTGATTCTACGTTTTCCAAAAGCTCCTCTTCCTTTATCTCCTCTTCCTGTTCTTTTAAAAGCTCTTCTTCTGAAATCTCCTCTCGGGGTTCTTGAGGCTCTTCCAAAAACTTACTTAAAGCAGATATATTCTCCTCAACATCTATAGCCTCAGGGTCGCCCTTTTCTTTAATTACCTCTATAATCTCCTTTGCTTTGTCAACACCGGCTAATATGGCATCCATCAATTCGCTGCTTAAAGAAAGCTCAAACTTCCTTAACTTATTCAAAACATCTTCAAGCCTGTGCGTTAGGTGTGTCAGTGTTTCAAAGCCCAAGAAACTCGATGAACCCTTTATGGTATGGAATGCTCTAAATATCTTATTTAAAAGGTCGGTATCGTCACTGGAGCTTTCAAGTTTTACCAAATCTTCGTCCAACTCTTCCAAAAGCTCCTCGGCTTCAAGTAAAAAATCCTGAACTATCTCTTCCATCTCTTCCATATTATCAGCCATTTAGACCCCCTTTGGTTTATCCGTATTAGAACAAGTTTTATCAAAAAAATCCATCAGTTTGTTTACCGACAAAGCCAATTCTTGCAGCTCGTCGTCCCCTTCTATTGAAAGCTTTTTCAACTCGCCCTCCTTAATCAGGGCATCTATCGCCTCTATAGTCCTGTTGATGGGTCTCGTAATCTTTTTAGAGACAAACATAGCTATCGTCACACCAATCAATATAATTATGGCATTGACTATGCTCAATATTGACAGTGTGTGTATGGTCTTAACATCAATATCCCTACTCAAATTGATAATAGGGGCGTAAAATTCCTCTGTAGGAAGCGTCAAACCGAGCCCCCATCCCAATTCTTTAATATAAGTGTATCCAACGAATTTGTCAACATTTCTAAAAATATACCTCGATACCCCTGTGCCGCCTTTTAAGATTTTATTTGTAACAATCTCGCTCAATGTCAAACCGTTTTTTGGATTCTTCAAATTTACATTATCCAACAGTGTAATCAACGGGTGATTTTTTGTCGGAGGATCGTATATCAATATCCCTTTTTTATTTATAACCCAGAGGCATTTTTGAGAATACGGGTAGAGTTGCGCCGTTTTTATTAAAGAATACACCCCGTAAGGATTAAAATCAAAAACCACAAATATAGGGCTTTTGTCGTCGGCTTTGGTCAAATATACATAAGAATAGGACACGCTGTTATCGTTATTTTTATGAAAGTCGATATATCTTATTCTTGATGTAAACTCATCTGCCGGTTTGATTGCTTCTTTCAATAAAACCGGTATGGAGGATGTGTCTATGTATTCGGGAAATTTACACAAAACCTTAAAGTTTGAGTTCAATATCTCAATATCCCTTATGTCAAAGGATTGATTCATCTCTTCATAAATATCCGTAAGAAAGTTTTTATTCCTGCAGCTCTTATAAGTCTTTATCTCCTTATCAAGCATTTTGCCAAACATAAAGACCGTCTTACTTCTTGAATCCATAGCCTTCTTTAAAATCTTAGCGTAAAACACAACTTCTCTTTCCAAATTTCTGTTAGCGTTATCTTTAAATGTATTTTCGGTTTTATTAATTGTATATTTTTTAAACATAATCAAAGCAGACATAGAAACAACGGTAAAAATCAGTGTTACGGAAAGAATAAGAGACGTTGTATAGATTATAATTTTTTTAGATAGTTTATTTATCTTAGACATTTACCACTTCTCTTCTTAAAATATTTCTCTTTTCAACCGGCAGTGTTACGGTTAGAGTCGTTCCTTCACCCTTTTTTGAATCTATTTCAATCCTGCCGCCATAGCCTTCAACTATAAATTTAGATAAAGACAAGCCAACTCCCATATTGCTCGGCTTTGTAGAGTAAAACGGAATCATAACCAAAGGAATGTTTTCATCTTCAATCCCCGGACCGTTATCCGATATAACCACAACAGCTTTTTCTTGTTCTTTTATAACCTCTATATCAATAACAACCGCCTCTCCGCCTGACGCATCGTATGAGTTTTTCATTATTTCTTCAATAACAAAGGCTATATGGGAATCGTCGGCATAAATCTCAACACACTCTTGAGCCTTAATATTTATGGTAATATTGTCGAATTTTTCATATTTTTGAGCCACGCTTCTGGCAATTTCACTTAAATCTATCTTTTTCAAAGAAGCCGGCAACGAGTTACTAATAACCTCTATGTTTGCAATGATATGCATAATTTTATAGAGACTCTTTTCAACAATTTCTATGTAGGAAAGAATACTGCTCGATGTCTCTTTGGGAAGTTTGCTTTTTAATCTGTTAAGCATCCCGCCTGCTGACATTACCGGATTTCTAATGGAGTGAGCAACACCTTCCGACATATATTTTAACAGCCTGACGTAGTTATCGTCATTGATGTTAGTATTGTTGGAGCTTGTTTTTGACAGATCGAAAATTTCAAAAACAATATCGCCGTTATATGTAAAAGCGTTTAACCAGCAAAAGATGAGATTGCCCTGACCTGAAATAAATCTGATAAAGTTGTGATACTTTCCGTGCTTTTCCACAATTCTCATCAAATTTACAAAAAATATCTCCCTATCATCCGGCTTGAAAATAGTTGTTATCCTCTTTTCTTTTTCCACATTAAACAGCAAACGGGCAGAGTCGTTTGAATACTTCACCCCACCGTTTTTATCTGTTATAATTATGGACTCTTCCAATCTATCTAACAGCTCCACAAGCGCCACCCCTATTTAAAAAAATCTTACTAAAATTGCGATTGTTAGTCAAAAACTCTGTTAAATATAACATTCATCTTTCTAATATAGTATTTCGGATCAAAACACTCCTCAACCTCTTTCTTTGTTAAAAACTCAGATACAAATCTATCCTTTACTATCAAAGACTTAAAATCCTTTTCATTTTCCCAGGAATCCATAGCATACTTTTGGATGCACTCATAAGCTTCTATCTTATCCGCTCCTTTTGCAACAAGCGCAAGCATCAATCGTTGTGAATATATCACGCCTCTTGTCATATTCAGATTTTTCAACATATTTTCTTTGTAAACAGTGAGGTTTTTTAAAACTCCATTGAGCCTGAAAAGCATAAAATCTACTGCTATGTTCGAATCAGGCAGTATTATTCTTTCGTTTGAAGAGTGGGAAATATCCCTTTCGTGCCAAAGCGCTACATTTTCTAAAGCCACAACAGCATTTCCCCTTACTAGCCTCGCCAATCCGCACAGGTTTTCGCTCAACACCGGATTTCTTTTGTGAGGCATAGAAGATGAGCCTTTTTGTCCTTTATGGAAAAATTCCTCGGCTTCTCTCACTTCTGTTCTTTGATAGTGCCTTATCTGTGTTGAAATCTTTTCAACGCTCGAGGCTATAACTGCGAGTGTTGTCATATATTGTGCATATCTGTCTCTCTGAATGATCTGGCTCGAGATTTTGGCGTTTTTCAAACCCAAAAGCTTGCACGCTGTCTCTTCAACCTCCGGTTCAACATTTGCAAATGTACCCATAGAACCGGAAATTTTTCCGTATGAAATAACCTCTTTGGCATCTTCCATCCTTTTTAGGTTTCTTTTCATCTCCTCATACCATAACGCAAAAACAAAACCGAAACTTATCGGTTCACCGTGTATGCCGTGGGAGCGACCTATCATCAGTGTATCTTTAAACTCAAACGCCCTTTTCTTTATTGTTAAAAGAACCTCTTTAATATCGTCTATAATAATATCAGCCGAATCCCTTAAAGTCATAGCCATAGCCGTATCTATGGTGTCTGAAGAGGTAATACCGAAATGCAGATAATCACCTTCATCCTCCAGATGCTCTTTAACATTTTCCAAAAAAGCCACGACATCGTGTCTTGTCGTTTTTTCTATCTCATCAATCCTTTCTATTTCAAAAGCAGCTTTTTTTTCTATTTTTTCAGCCGTACCGACAGGTATTTTCCCAACAGCCTCCCAAGCCTTAACAACGGCTATCTCAACATCAAGCCATCTGTTGAATTTAGACTCTTTTGTCCAGATTGCCCCCATCTTTTGTCTTGTGTATCTCTCAATCATCTAATCACCTCTAAATTGTAGTCTTCCGCATTGCATCCGCTTTTTATCTCATAATGCAATCTACCGTCAAAATCCCCTATCCTGTCTTTCATATATTCAACAACATTTGCCGTTGCCATTAACTTAAATCTGCCTTTTGCATATCTCACCTTCTCATATATTTCCGAGCAAATAAGAGGAACGCTCTTAACAAGCCCTGTGTTCAAACAACTTTCACACTTATCAAACATTTTGTCAAAAATATCATTATCATTTTTCCTTCTTGAAATCTCTACGAGACCGAACTGACTCAATTTGCCTATATGCGTCTCTCTTTTGTTCTTAGCAGCCAACTCTTCAAGTATCCCTTCAAGCTTGTGTTTATTGTCCTCATTTTCCATATCAATAAAATCTATCACTATCAATCCGCCCATATCCCTCAAGGTTATTTGATTGAAAATTTCATACGCGGCTTCTTTGTTTATCTCAAAGATGGCATCCTCAACATCGCTGCTGTAGTTATACTTGCCGGAATTTACGTCTATGGCAAAAAGAGCCTCTGTTTTTTCAATTGTTATGTATTCCCCTTTTTTAAGCACAACGGTATTTAATTCAAGAGATTTTACATCTTCATCTATACCGAAAAATTTAAAAATTGCTTCTTTATGCTCATACAAAGATAATTTTCCCGTACACGGTGAGCCTATTTTAGAGAGATGTTTTTTTGTGTTTATGTAAGTATGCTCGTTATCGAGTATAACGCTGTCGGTCTCTTTATCGCAATACTCCCTGATAACCCAAATGGGAAGCGAGGGTTCTTCCATTATCAATGCGGGTGCTTTGGTGTTTTTTGCTTTTTTTGTTATTTCGTCATTCAGTTCAAGCAAATATTTTAAATCACTCTCTAACTCGTATAAGCCGGCATATTGCGATGCCGTTCTTGCTATGAATCCGATTTTATCTGTTGAGTATCTTTTTAAAAACTCTCTCAACTCTCCGGCTTTGGTCGCATCCTTAATCTGTTTTGAAACACCGACAAAACCGTTGCCCCTCAAAAGCACAATATAGTTACCAGGCAGCGTTATATTTGTTGTAACCTTCGGTCCTTTTGTCGAAATTATAGGTTTAAACACCTGCACAAGAATTTCATCATTTTCTGCCACCTTTTTTCCGTTTTCTTGTTTTTCAAGGCTTAAAAACGCATTTTTACCAATCCCTATATCAACAAAAGCGGCATTTAAACTTCTTGAAATGTTCAACACAACACCTTTATATATATTTCCGACAAGAATGGAGTCGCTCTTTTTTCTAACGGTAAAAACACTCAACTTACCGTTTTCAACCTTGGCAACCTTAGTTAAAAACGGATCTGAAGATATCAACAATCTTGTCATAAACTATTCCTCAACTTAATACTCAGCAATAAACCCAAGCAGAAAAAATTTATAATCATTGCGCTGCCCCCGTAACTAAAAAAAACAAGGGGTATCCCGACAACAGGAAGAAGCCCCATCGTCATCCCTACATTAAATACAAAAGAAACCCAAATCATTGCAATGATACCGATAGCAACAAACCTTTCGAAATTGCTTTTTGTGTTCTTAGCTATCCGTATCGCTCTCAATATAATAAATAAATAGAGAAAAATCAAAATAAGGTCACCGACAAATCCTCTCTGTTCGCTAAAAACGGAGAATATAAAATCTGTATGACTCTCGGGTAAAAAATTTAAAGCCGTCTGTGTTGCACCCTCAACACCTTTACCCAAGAGTCCGCCCGAACCTATGGCAATTTCAGATTGAATTATATGATAACCGTATGTGGCAGGAGCGGCGTAGGGGTTTATAAAAGCCATAATTCTGTCTTTTTGATAAGGTTTTAGGCTCGACCAGGCAAAAGGTAAAAAAGTAATACCGAGAATCGCCATTTTCATCAACAAAGACCTCTTAATGCCTGCAAGCAAAAGAATACTAAAAGATATAGCCAGAATTATAACCGAAGTACCGAGGTCAGGCTGAATTAAAATAAGCCCTGTTGGAATAACTATCAAAATAAACGGTATGAACAGCTCATTAAAACTGTATGCCCCATATTTTGGATTTTCATCAAAATAGTGCGCAAGAACAAGTATTATGGAAACCTTAACAAACTCTGACGGTTGTATATGGAAAAAGGCTATGCTTATCCACCGTTTAGCGCCGTGACTCAAAACACCGTTTAAAAATACCAAAATCAAAAGCAGCAGGGAGAACAGATAAAACGGTTTGGCGAACGACTTGATTTTCCTAATATCTACATTGGCTACAACTATGGACAAAGCAACCCCTGCAAGCACCCAGAACAGCTGCCTTAAAGCAAAAATCCTGCCGTTTTGTATTGTATATATTGTAAATACGCTCATTGAGGAGATTAACAGCACGCTAAAAAAAAGCGGGTAATCAAAATACTTCAGTTTCTTTCTGTCTATCTGAAACATTACTTCAGTTTTTCACCTATTATTGTAAACGAAACAACACTTAAAAATATGACAACTCCGGGGAAAAAGCTCATCCACCAGGCTATATCAATCACATCTTTGCCTTCTGAAAGTATGCTCCCCCAGCTTGCAGTCGGGGGTTGAACACCTAGTCCCAAAAAGGATAGTCCCGACTCCGTTAAAATGGCACTTCCGATACCCAAAGTCGCATAAACAATAACCGGAGACAGGGCGTTTGGAACTATATGTCGTAAAATAATATAAAAGTCACTTTTACCCAACAGTTTGGCGGCATGAACGTAGTTCATCTCTCTTATCTTTAGCACTTCCGCTCTCACCATCCTCGCAACGCCCATCCATCCGGTCAAACCTATGACAACCATAACATTCATTATGCTTGGACCTATAACCACCACAACAGCCAAAATAAGGAAGAAAACAGGGAAAGTAAGCATAACATCAGTAAATCTCATAAGAACCGTATCAATCCAGCCGGAAAAATAACCGCTAACAGCTCCTATCAATATGCCTATGGCAATTGAGATGGAAACAGCTATTAAAGATACCTCTATTGAGATACGACCGGCAAAAATCATCCTTGAAAAGACATCTCTACCTATCCTGTCCGTTCCAAAAATATGTTGAGCGCTCGGAGGCTGCAAAATTGCGTGAGGATTTATGGCATAGGGATTATATGGAGCAATATAGGGAGCAAAAATTGCACAAAAAACTATAAGCAAAATAAAAAACACGGAAAACCAAAACAAAAAATCCTTTTTCACACTTGATAAACTAACAAATTTTAACCGGAAGTTCAATTTTTATCACTATGGCAGCATACATTTAAACAGGAATCACTCTATTTATTCAAACGCTTTTTTAACCGTTTTTATACCTAAAACAATACCAAGCATCTTCCAACAGCCGTGCTGTTTCCAACACTCTGGCATTGCTTATATGTCAGCCTCACAAAAACAGCTTAGCTTTTAACATTTTACCTCAATCCGACCCCAAGCTTCACCCCTCGCAGGTAAAAGAAACGTGAGCTATGTTTATTATTTTACATATCGGCAAGTCAATTTTAACCACAATCTTTTAAGTTGTTTTTTTCGGGTTTTTTTGTATCATTGAAAGATGTCAAAACGTTACTTGATTATTCAGACGGCTTTTTTAGGCGATACCATATTGACCGAGCCGCTTATTGAAACGATAAAAAAGAACGATAAGGACTCTTTTGTTTGTGTTTTGGTCATACCTCAAAACAGAGATGTGTTTAGCCTAAACCCCAAAGTTGACAATATAATAACATACGATAAACACGGCAAAGACAACGGTCTTGTCGGTTTTTTTAAGATTGTAAAACAGATAAATCGATTTGATTTTGATGTTGTAATCTCGCCTCACACAAGTTTCAGAAGCTCCCTTGTTGCATTTTTTAGCTCGGCAAAGCTGCGTATAGGTTTTAACGAAGCCGATATAAGTTTTGTATATAACAAAAAAGTAAATAAAGACAAAAGGCTTCATGAGAGAGACAAAAATCTGCAATTGTTAATACCTTTGGGTTTTTCAGAAATCATTAGAGATATTCAACTATTCTACAATGAGGAGAATGAGAAATTTATCGAGGGGATATTTGAAGCGTACAGTGTTGACAAAAACAAAAAGATTGTGGGAATAAGCCACTCTTCGGTCTGGCCTACAAAGAGATGGCCCAAAAAGTATTTCAAGGAGGTTGCCGACTCCTTAACGGATTTGGGCTATACCGTTATACTTTTTGGCACAGCAAAAGATACCGAGCGTTCGGAATTTATTAAAGGCGACAACAATAAAATAATAGATTTAACGGGCAAAACAGGCATAAAAGATATGTTTTGTGCCGTATCCAAGCTCGATTTGCTGATAAGTAACGATTCGGCACCGGTTCATATAGCAAGTGCCTACAACATCCCGACCGTAGATATATACGGTCCGACAATACCGGAGTTCGGCTTTTATCCTTTAAGCGATAGAAATAAAATATTGCAGATTGACGGATTGGATTGCAGACCCTGCGGTAAGCACGGGAGCGTGTCGTGTCACAAAAAACATTTCAAATGTATGTTGGACATAACGCCGAAAATGATTCTGGATGCCTCATTTGAACTGTTATGAAATTTCTTGTCATACGATTCTCTTCTTTAGGCGACATCATAATGACTACGGCTTTTTTAAAAGCCCTCAAAGATAAATATAAAAACGCTCAAATATACTATGCAACCAAGTCGGAATTTGCCGAAATTCTTGAACATCAACCCTTTATTGATGGTCTGTTTGCCTTAAAAAAAAACATGAGCATAACGAGTTTTGCAAAAGAATTTGCCAACGACAGATTCGATTGCGTGTTTGATTTACACAAAAACCCGAGAAGTATAGCCTTATCATACCTTGTGAAAACTAAAGAGATTAAAAGGGTAAACAAACATATACTCTATCGTCAAAAACTAATACACGAAAGATTGTTTTGGTTTATTAAAGACAGAACGACAAACTACAACATAGACGACCAATTGGCATTGATAACGGACGATTTTAAAGATAAAAAACCTGTATTGTATGTCAAAAAAGCCGATATAACACTTAAAAATCCTGCAGTAGGTATAGCTCCGGGTGCAAAATGGAAGACAAAAATTTGGCCCAAAGAGCACTTCAGGCATTTAATTGATATGATAGTCAATAATCTCGGATATGATGTTTTTATATTTGGAAGCAAAGATGAGCTTGATATTGCAAATTACATAAAAAAGGGGTACAAAAACGTTATGAATTTTGCCGGGGAGTTATCAATTCAAGAAACAGCTGAACATATGGCACACTGCTCTCTTGTGATATCGAACGATTCTGCCCTTATGCATCTTGCCGTTGCTCTTGATATACCCGTAGTTGCACTGTTTGGACCAACCGTTAAAGAGTTTGGGTTTTATCCAAAGGGTAAAAGTGTGGTGCTGGAAAAGAAAGACTTGAGCTGCAGACCTTGTTCTTTGCACGGCAGCGATAACTGCCCGATAGGCACTCATCAATGCATGAAGGATATAACACCTGATGAGGTGTTTGAGAGTATAAAATATTTATTGGAGGTTAAAAACGATGAGTAATAGCAGTGTTCCAGTTTTATTATACCATCACATCAATTATGATGATGATATTATGTCCGTGTCCCCGGAGCTTTTTGAGGAACAGCTAAGATTCTTAAAAAGCGAAGGTTATGTATCCATAGGGGCACAGGAACTTGCGGAATTTATGACAACGGGCAAAAAAGAGTTTAAAAAAGCCGTTGTGATAACCATTGATGACGGATATTTGGACACCTGGGTTTATGCTTATCCTCTGTTAAAAAAATACGGATTTAAAGCCATAGCCTTTATAGTCTCCTGGAATGTCGAAGAGGATGAATTTTTGGGATTCAATCTCGACGACTATTATGAGGGCAAGATAACTAAGGATATGATTCCCAAATGCTCGGCAAATTTTGTTATTGAAAACGGTATTAAAAAAAGGCTTGAAAGAAGGCTCTGCTGGAGAGAAGTAAGGGAAATGGATAAAACAGGCATAATAGATATAGAGCCGCACAGTAAATTTCACAGAAAGGTTTACGCATCCGACAAAATGATAGGATTTAACCATCCGAAAGATATACTCACGGCTTACAGCAGCGTTAAAGGTGATGAAAGGCTCGGAACACCGGATTTTGAAAGAAAACCGGAATTTATTGCACGTGAATTCACGGCATACCAAGATTTAAGAGACAGACTCGTTCAGCACGTTAGAAGCAACGGATATTTAAAATTTTTCGAGAAGGATGGCTGGGAAAAAGAGCTTACAAACATAGTCGATGACTACAAAAAAGAAAAAAACACGGATAAAATAGGCGAATGGGAAACCGAGGAAGAACAGATAAAAAGAATCAGAATGGAGCTTGAGGTGTCAAAAGGTGAGATAGGGTGGGAGGTTAAAAAAATATGCAAAGCGTTCTCCTGGCCCTGGGGCGCATACAACGACACATCTTTACAAATAGCAAAAGAGGTCGGATTCGAATATATATTTACAACAAACCCCGGCTCGAACTCCTACGGCGACTCTCCTTATGAGATAAAAAGATTGGGTGTTTGGAAAAAGGATTTGGATTGGTTTAAATCTATTGTGAGACTCTATTCCGAAAAGGTTGAAAATAAAACATAAATTTTACGAACATTATGAAGATTTTACACGTTGACACACAAAAAGGCTTTAGAGGAGGAGAGCAGCAGCTTTTGTGGCTTGTCGAAGGTTTGTCTGAATTTGGGGTTGAGTCTGTAGTGGCGTGTAAAAAAGAAGAAAAATTGTATGAAAGATGTCTGAAAAAAAATATCGCCGTGGTGCCTTTAAGCGGAAATCAAATTGTTGATATTTTTAAGATAGCCAATGCTTTAAAAGATTTTGATATAATGCACGCTCACGCAGCCAAATCTCACACGGTTTGTGCTTTTGCAAAAGCACTAAACAAAAAGAGACTTGTTTATACAAGAAGAGTTGATTATAAACCTAAAAACAACATCGTCACCGACTTTAAATATAAAAATACCGATAGAATCGTTGCCATTTCAAACTTTGTAGCTGATGTTTTAAAGAATTCTCTTAAAATAGAAGGTTCTATAGATGTTGTGTATTCTGCAACCGACACTGAGCTTCAAAATAATATAGATATGGATAAAGTCCTTCACATAAAATCTGAATTCAACGGTTTTCCGTTGATAGGAACGGCAGCGGCATTGAGCCCTCAAAAAAACATACCCAATCTTATAAATGCAGCGGGCTTCGTATTAAAAAAATACCCAAAAGCAAAGTTTGTTGTTGCTGGTGAGGGTAAACTACAAAAAAAATTGTCCGATGAAATTAACAAAAAAGGGTTAAGCGGAAATTTTAAGCTGATAGGGTTTAAAAATGACATAGAAAATTACATAAAGGCATTTGATATTTTTGTACTCCCTTCGGATTTTGAGGGTCTCGGAAGCACGCTGTTGAGCGCTATGGTTTTAAAAGTCCCTATTGTTGCCACCGATGCAGGTGGAGCAAGAGAGGTCATAATCCACAACAAAACGGGCATTCTGGTTGCAAAAAAAAATTCGGAAGAACTTGCAAAAGGCATAATAAAACTCATTGAAGATAAAAGATTGGCTAACACCCTTACAGCAGAAGCCTATAGGTTTGTGACGGATAGTTTTTCAACGAGGCGTATGGCTGAAAAATATTTTAAGATTTACAAAAACCTTCTTGACGAGTATTAAGTCCTTACGCCTTTTGGGTATGAGCCCAGTATCTTTAAAAGCACGGTAAATTTCTCTATCTCTTTTAAAGATTCCTGCACCTTTTTATCGTTTATATGCCCATCAATATCAACATAGAAAATATAAGACCAGTTCTTCTGTTTCGACGGGCGTGATTCTATGCGTGTTAAATTTATGGAGTTTCTATAAAACGGCTCCAAAATTTGATACAAAGCACCGACCTTATCTTTAATCGTAAACATAAAAGAGGTCTTATCGTTCCCGCTTTTTTGAGGAATCTCGCTGCCAATAACCAAAAAACGCGTAATATTGTTGGTTTTATCCTCTATTCCTTTTGCAAGAATGTTCAATGAGTATATATCAGCAGCCGCAGAAGATGCAATGGCTGCAACTGATGGGTCTTTCTCTGCTATTTTTGCTGCCTTTGCCGTGGATGTGGTCTCAAAAAGCATAACGTTGGGCAGGTGTTTTTTTATCCAACTTTTGCACTGACCCAAAGCGTTGGGGTGTGAGTGGATTGCCTTTATTTTATCAAGCGAATTTGATTTGGATAAAAGATTATGCTTTATATCTATTATTATCTCCGAAACAATTTTAACGGATGAGTTTACAAACATATCAAGCGTATAATTTACAACCCCTTCAATGGAATTTTCTATCGGCACAACACCAAAATCGGCACGCTCAGCTTCAACGTCCATAAACACATCTTCTATGGACTCTTCCGGAATATAGTGTAAAGAAAGACCGAAACGCTTAATTGCAGCTTCGTGCGTGAATGTAGCCTCAGGTCCCAAATAGCTTATGACAAGGGGTTCCTCGAGCTTTATGGATGCGCTCATTATTTCTCTGAAAATGGTTTTAAGGCTCTTTATCGGAAAGGTGCCGCTTGCGTTTTCCTCTATCATCTTGTAAATTTTTGTCTCTCTGTCGGGAGAGTAAAACGGCATTTTTTGACTTCTTTTAATTGTACCAACCTCTTTAACAAGTTCGGCTCTTTTTTCAAGAAGCTCTATTATCTCTTTATCAATATCACTTATACCTTTTCTTAAAGCATCAAGTTTTTCTATAGAAACTTGGTCGTCATCTCTCTCCATTTTTTCCATCTTCTTTCTATCAATTTCCTCTTATTAAGCGCTTTAAGTTCGGATAAACCCTTATTTATAAATTCCTTTATATTTTCCGATGCCTGAAGGTAGTCTCTGTGAGCCCCGCCGAGCGGTTCTTTTATGATTTCATCAATAACACCAAGCTCAAGCAGGTTTTTAGCCGTTACTCTCATAGCCTTTGCAGCTTCTATCGAGTGTTCTGTATCTCTCCAGAGAATAGAAGAACACCCCTCAGGAGATATAACGCCGTATATGGAAAACTCAAGCATCCCTATTTTGTCACCGCTTGCAATAGCCAAAGCACCCCCGCTTCCTCCTTCACCGGTTACAACCACAATAATCGGCACAGCGGTCTCAAACATAGTATATAGGTTTCTTGCTATAGCTTCCGATTGCCCTCTTTCTTCAGCTCCAATGCCGGGATATGCCCCGGGTGTATCAACAAAAGTAACAATCGGTATATTAAACTTTTCTGCCAATTTCATAACCCTTTGCGTTTTTCTGTAGCCTTCGGGGTTTGCCATACCAAAATTTCTATATAGGTTGTCTTTTGTGTTTTTGCCTTTCTGGTGACCTATTACGGCTACTTTTTGAGAATCTATATATCCGAAGCCGGTTACGATAGCCTTGTCGTCCCTAAATGACCTGTCGCCGTGAACTTCCGTAAAATCCTCAACAATATATTTCACATAATCGAGCGTATATGGTCTGTTGGGGTGGCGAGCTATCTTTATTATCTTGTCTATGGAAAGGTTTTCAAATTCGTTTTTTATAATCTCGTTTTTCTTTTTCTCAAGCGCATCAATTTCATCCAGAACATCTATACCCTGCTCATTTGCCATTTTTTTCAGGTTGTTTATTTTTTCCTCTATTTCGTAAATAGGCTTTTCAAAATCCAGTACAAGCATATCACCCTCCTTATTAAGGGGTTTACGTTTTAATTTTTATCCTTTGTTCGATAGATTAAACGCATCGTGCAGAGTCCGCACGGCAAGTTCCGTATATTTCTCGTCAATTAAACATGACACCTTGATTTCCGATGTTGAAATTGCTCGAATATTCACACCCTCTTTTGCCAAAGCATCGAACATCTTTGCGGCAACTCCGGGATGAGACCTCATACCCACGCCAACAATTGAAACCTTTGCCACATCCTTATTTATGGATACATCTCCAGCATCTATTGTTTTTGACAGCTCCTTTAACAATTCATACGCTTTGTCGGCGTCTTCTCTTGGAACCGTAAAGGATATATCCGTGGTTCTTCCGTCGTCACTGACATTTTGAACTATGACATCAACATTGATATTGTTCTTGGCTATTGTATTAAATATCATCGATGCAATACCAGGCTCATCTTTAACGTTATTGATTTTAAGTCTTGCCTGATTTTTATCCTGTGCAATGCCGGAAACAAGAATTTTTTCCATATTTTCGTCCTCCTTTGTGACTAAAGTGCCCTTATTGAATGTAAAACTCGATAAAACCATAATAGGAACATCATATTTCATACCAAACTCAACAGACCTTATTTGAAGAACCTTGGCTCCGAGGCTGGCAAGCTCCATCATCTCGCTGTAGCTGATTTTATCAAGCTTTCTTGCATCCTTTACGATGCGCGGGTCAGCCGTATATATCCCGTCAACATCGGTATATATTTCACATACATCCGCTTTTATGGCAGCGGCTATGGCTACGGCTGTGGTATCGGAACCGCCTCTTCCAAGCGTTGTTACATCTCCGGTCTTTTCGCTTATACCTTGGAATCCTGCAATTATAACTATATAGTCATCATCGACATACTCCATAATTTTATCGGCGTCTATAGATTTTATTCTTGCTTTTGTGTGCACCTCGTCGGTAACCATTCCACACTGCCTTCCTGTCATTGCAACGGCTTTTGCACCTATTTCGTTTATTCTTATAGCAACAAGAGCACTTGAAATTCTCTCACCGCTGGATAAGAGCAAATCCATCTCCCTTTCGCTCGGACGGTCTGAAAGCTCCTTTGCCAAATTAATCAGTTTATCCGTTTCGCCTGCCATAGCAGACACGATAGCGACAACTTTATGTCCTTTGTCTTTTGTTTCTTTTATATGACGGGCTACAATTTTTATTCTCTCTATACTACCCACCGAAGTGCCGCCGTATTTTTGAACGATAAGTGCCATAATTAACCTCCGATTAGATTAAAATTTCCCTTTTACCCCTGTCGTCAGGTTTCGATAGTATACCCTTTTTTTCCATTTGTTCAACAATTCTTGCAGCCCTGTTGTATCCTATTTTCAATCTTCTTTGAATGTATGATATGGTGGGATTACCGCCTTCTTTAATTATATTTAATGCCTCTTCAAACATCTCGTCCAATTCAAAATCGTCATCGTCACTTATACCGCTTGCCTCTTTTGTTGCATTTATCAGTTCTTCGCTGTATTCCGGAGAGCCTTGAGACTTCACAAAGTCTGTTACATTCTTAATTTCATCATCACTGATAAAAGCTCCGTGAATTCTGACAAGCGAAGATGAGGCTGGCTGCATAAACAGCATATCGCCTCTTCCAAGCAGAGCCTCAGCTCCCTGCATATCCAAAATTGTGCGGGAGTCAATTTTCGAGGAAACCTTAAACGATATTCTCGCCGGGAAATTTGCCTTTATCAAACCTGTCAAAACGTCAACGCTCGGTCTTTGTGTTGCCACTATCATATGAATGCCGGCTGCACGAGCCATCTGAGCAAGCCTCGCAACGTATGTCTCAACCTTTTTACCTGCAACCATCATCAAATCGGCAAGTTCATCTATAACAACAACAATGTACGGCATTGTCGGATAGTCTATAATTTTCCTTTTGGCTTTGGCATTAAATCCGTCTATATTTCTGACACCCACCTCACTCATAATATGATAGCGTGTCTCCATCTCGCTAATCAAAGCAGCCAAAGAACCGCTTGCCTCTTTCGGGTCAACCACAACAGGCATAAGCATATGAGGAATGCCGTCATAAATAGACAGTTCAAGCATTTTCGGGTCTATCATAACGAATTTCACCTCATCCGGTGTTGATTTATAGAGAATGCTGATAATCATACCGTTTACGGCAACACTCTTGCCTGACCCCGTAGCTCCGGCTATCAAAAGATGGGGCATTTTTGACAAATCGGTAACGTAAGAGTTGCCGACTATGTCTTTGCCTAAGGCAAGTGTTAATTTGGAGTGTGAGCTTGCAAAGGTTTTAGAAGAGAGTATGTCTTTCATAAAAACGGTTTGGCGTTTCTGGTTTGAAATCTCGATTCCTACAACGGCTTTCCCGGGTATCGGGGCAACGATTCTGACAGACATAGCTCTCATAGCCATTGCCAAGTCGTTATACAGGTTAGCTATTTTACTAATCTTTATACCCGAACGCGGCTTGAATTCATACATAGTTATGACAGGACCGGGTTTAACGTTAACAACAGTTCCCTCAACACCGAAATTTTTCAGTTTATCCTCAAGCCTCTTCGCATTGCTGTATATCTCCTCTTCCTGAATGTCCGCTTCAATATGTATCGGCTCATCGAGAAACTCCAAAGACGGAAATTGATATCCGTCTTCACTCTTTTCTTCAATCTTGACCTTTTCTTCCTTTTTATCCATAAAGTCCGTTTCTATAACGGGCTTTTCACTGCTTTTTGAGCTGCTTTCCAAATATTTATCCAACGGCTGTTTTTTTGCTTTTTCTTTGTTTGTTTTTTCGGTTTTTTCCAAAGATATGCTTATCTGCTCATCGTTTGTCTCGGAAACTTTTTCCTCGGTTTCAGCGGTTTTTTTCCTATTTTTTTTTGGCTTTCTTTTTTT
>WGCD01000016.1 GCA_015493995.1 Desulfurellaceae bacterium | reverse complement strand
CATTATAGCTATAAAAACAATTTTGATAAAGATATGTATGAGTTTTTATTTTTCTCTTTATCCGAAGAAAACCGTGTATGCTGAAAAAAACCATTGCTTATTCATTGAACACTATCCTCTAGCCACCAGTCACTAATCACTATCCACAAGCCAATACTTAACTACTCAACCATTCAACCGCTTAACCCTTTTTCACACTTGCGAGGCGTGAAAAAAGGATTTATCGCGTTATGAATTAAAAAAAGGTTGATTTGGCGGTTGAATCGCTGTGATTATATAAGTTTTATCAACTCGTCTTTTATAAACTCTTTTATTTCGTTTCTGATTTTTCTAAAAAAACGCATAACTTCAAGCTCGCTGCCTTTTGCTTTTGCAGGGTCTTTGAAACCTTTATGTATCAGTTTGGTTTTTCTAAGATAAGCCGGACAGCGTTCGTTTGCATCACCACAAACCGTAACAACAACATCAAAATCAATATTGCCGAGTTCCGATACGGTTTTTGAATAGTGTCTGCTCATATCGATACCGTCTTCTTCCATAACTTGAACGGTGTATCTGTTTATTCCGTGTTTTTCTATACCTGCCGAGTAAATATTAAACTTATTGCCTAAATACAATTTTGCATATCCTTCAGCCATTTGGCTTCTGCAGGAATTTCCCGTGCATAAAAAAAGAATATTCTTTTTCATAACCAACCTTTCTTTTTGTTGAACGTGATTATATAAATGAGAAAGTATTTTGTCATCAAAAAATCAGGCTTACAACTTGCCATTACAAAGAGCAACACTTAGTTAATCAGGACAAATTAAAAAATCTTTTTTTGGTTATCTCCGTAAGGTATTTTAATATTACGACACAAAACCACAATACGATGCCTGCTTGAAGAACATAAAACCATCCGTACCCTGCGCTGCCTCTTCCGTATGAATGCAGCCCTTGAGCTATGTAGAAATTCACGCCGAAATAGGTCATTAGGATAAAAAAGAAGCTCAACAGCGCCAATAAAGAAAAGTAAAAACCACTTGATGTTTTATACATTATGCCGTTGTGCAGAAGGTAGGCATATACAAGTATGCTGATTAAAGACCAGGTCTCTTTCGGGTCCCACGACCAGTATGCTCCCCAACTCTCATTTGCCCACACAGCGCCGAAAATCGTGCCTATGCTCAAAAGCGCAAATCCTATATAGAGACAGATGTATATTATGTTATTGAGTCTATTTATCTGGCTTTCAAGCTCTCTTTTCTTTTTTATAGCGTACAAAATCATATTTAGCCCGCCGAGCATAGCCCCTACAGACATAAAACCGTAGCTGATTATTGAAAATGCCACGTGTATTAAAAGCCAATAGGAGTTTAGAACCGGAACTATATTGGTAATCTGGGGATTTATATTGTCAAGGTTTGCGACCATCATAAACATACCTGCGCTAAACAGACCGCTTCCAAGACTAAGCATAGATTTTCTAAAGAAAACAACCGAGGCAAAGGCGCTGCCCCAGGCTATAAATATTATGGATTCGTATGCGTCAGACCACGGAGCGTGACCGGCTATATACCATCTGACTATCATATTGGCGGTGTGCAAAAGCAGAGCAAAATAACTTAAAGACATTAAACCCCTGCTGAACCACCTAAACCTTTTTTGCTTGAAAATCTCGAAAAACCCAAGCAGTATGGCAAAAAGACCCAATAGAGAATATATGCCTATCAGGTATGTGAAGATTTGAAGATGGTTGTAGAGTATCTCCCATTTTATTCTGTTTTTACTTGGTAAAATGTCTCCTGAAAACATCCTTTGCACTTTGTAAATTTCGCTTTTTGCTTTGTTGATTTCTTGTAAATTCAGATTTTTTAAACCTTTTATCAGGTTTCCGTACATTTTTATATAAAACAGAGCCTTATCGAAACTTATCTTTCTTAGTTTGAACATTTGTTCAATATCAAACGGAGAGTACCAAACGTAGTTGTGTATTTTAGAATCAGGAAGCGGAAAGAGTTTGAATATATTGTATGTGTAAACCAAAGATGAGATGTATATAAGCTCATTGATTTTTAACCACTCTCTTTGGGCTGTAGTCCTTTTTGAATCTGGCGTATGGAAAGCCGTTCCGATTTCTTTGATGAATTTTAATCTCCCGTTTTTGTCAAAAAAAGAGTTATAAGAGGCGTAGCTTCCCTTGATTTTTAACAATTTTCTTATGTTTTTGTTTCCGACGTGTATTAACGGCAGGTTTTGAAACTCTTTGGGTTTCGTAATCATACCCAAAACAATTTGATTGTAATTTAAGCCCAAAAGTGAGGATTTCATCGTTAATTTATGTACTATATTCATATCAAGCGTATCCATAGGCTCCACTCTTCCGTTTTGCTGGACAAGAATAGAGGAGAATGCTTGTGCTGCTGATTTTGAATTTTGAGCAAATGCGTGCAGGTCAAAGGCTTTGGCATAGGAGGTTGTCATAAACAATATAATAAGCGCGAAAGCACCGCCTTTTTTGAGTGCGTTCAAGCAAGCGACAAATCTTCCCTTTTTGTAAAAAATGCTTAGCAAGAAGCCTAAAATCAACAGAATGTAGCCTGCATAGGTAATATACATACCCGGGTCGTAGCTGACGGCTAATATGCTGCCTTTTGCGTCTTTGTCAAAATCAGCCTGATAAAACCTGTAGCCTTTATATTTTAGTATGTGGTTCATATAGATGTGGTATGAAAAAGAACCGTTTTTGTCTTTCACCGTCACATAGCTGTCGTATGAGCTTGGCTGCATGCTGCCGGGATATCTTTTAAGAACAAATCTGTCGAGCTTTATGCTAAAATTGAGGCGTTTTGTTTCCGTTTTAAAGGGATTTTTCTTATTCGTTATGACTATTTGAGATTTTGTTTGATTGTCTCTTAAATGCAAAATGCCGTTGTAACCTGCATATCTTGTAACGCCAGCTCCGACAAGAATGATAATCACAGATAAATGCAAAACAAAAACAGGGATTTTTTTGTAGGTTTTATATTTAAACATAACGCCGACAAGGTTAATGCCGAAAAGCCAAATCACAATCTCAAACCATTTTGCTGCATAGACATATCTCCAGCTTTCGGCTTCACTTGGAAGAAATGTCGCCGTGATTTGGGCTATCAAAAAGATAACTATAATAATTACGCTAAACTTTGGAGAGAATAAAAAGTCGTAGAGCTTACGCATAAATGAACACCGAAAAACTGCACAAACTACACATATCAGCTTTTGACTATACCTGTATCGGAATTATTTTTCAATGAAATTATAGTATCTGCGTTAGTTTGATTGCAGCACTCTTTTGTAAGGTTCCGGCTTATGAAAGTAAAATCCCTGGAAATAATCAATCCCGAGTTGTCTGAGTTTTTCCATCTTTTCTTTTGAATCGACAAATTCCGCAACGGTTTTTATTCCTATCTTTTTACACATCTCAACAAGCGATCTTATAAATATCACCTGGTTTTCGTTTGTTAGGATTTCAGACACCAATTCTCCGTCAATTTTTATATAGTCGGGGTTCATATTAAATATGTAATTGTAGTTTGCATAACCGCTTCCGAAGTCGTCAATTGCTATTTTTGCACCGAGCTTTTTTATATCCTGTATAAACTCTTTGACCTCTTTGAAATTTTCAACAGCCTCTTCTTCTGTTATCTCAAATGTGATTTTTTTGGCAACATTTGTTTTTTCTATCAATATACTTTTCAAAAATTTTGTGGTGTAGGGATTGACAATATCTAACATACTCAAATTAAAACTTATCTCAACGCCGGTTTTTTCAACAAAATCCACGCATTTAAAAAACAGAATCTTTGTGGCTTCTGAATATAGATAGGTATTTTTCAAAACATTCAAGAATTTTGACGGCGGTATGGTTGAACCGTCCATAGACTCTATTCTTGCCAATGCCTCGTATTTAGCAGGCTTATCTGTTTTTGCAGAGTTGAAAATTCCTTGAAGATACGGCACAATTCTATCCGAAGCAACGGCAATCTTTATTTCTGTGTTTATTGAAAAAATATCCTGAGCTTTGTTTGCTATAAAAGCCGGTTTGTCCTTTACATCGTCTATATCCATTATGTGATTCTTTAGTTTTTTTGCCTCCATCAATCCGTATTCCGTGTATTCTAAAATTTTAGCTCCTATTTTGCCGAAAGCTCCGTAAAAAAACAGTGATATTGAATGACCGTCAACATCGCAGGTAGTTGCCTCGAGCACTTTTATGATTTCATACGGTTTTTTCTTATCGTTAACAATAATTGCAAACTCGTTTCCGATAAATCTATAGACAATGCACTCTTTCACATTTTTTAACTTTTGCGCTACGGATTTTAAAACCTCATCTCCCGTATCAAAACCGTATGTCACGTTAACTTTTTTAAAGTTGTGTATGTCTATCAAAAACAGATATTTATCCTTAAAATTATCCAACTCTTTCTTGAGTTTGAATTGGTTGTCAAGACCTGTGATGTAGTCGGTATATATCGAAATTATTTCTTCGCTCATAAAGTTTAAGATTAGTATATTTTGCATCTTGGAGGAATATCCCATAAGTTCTCTGTAAAGCAGGGAAAAGTAGAAATATCTTTCGTTTTTATACGCTTCGATTAAACGTTTTGCAATTTTTTTCAGTGAGGAACTTATTTTTTTGTATGTGTCGTTGTGCACGGTTTCCATCTCAGCCTGTTGCGTTAGTTCTATCCACTCACTTAGCAGGCTGTCTTTATGCACCGAGCCGTCTAAGACAGCATTGATAAAAGATATCATCCAGTTGATATGTGAATTTAGTAAAAAAGAGAGCTCCTTACTCTCCGCCACGATTTTTCTTTTCATATACTTTTGAAACAGCTGCTTGTCAAATTTCATCTCTTCGTATATGTATCCTTTGGAGAGCATCCTTTTTGCCACCAACATATCTTCAAGCTGCAGCTCAACCGAATCCTTTTCCAATTCCGAAACAATCTTTTCAAATACATAAAAGAAATGTGTGAGCAGAATATCGTTTAAAAACAGTTGTTTCCCTATTTCGCTCAATTTGTCCATTTTATGCTCAAGCATATCGCAGGTTGCTTGGCTTAAAAGCTCTATATCTTTCTCATCGGCTATATCACCGAACTGTTTTTTGAAATCTTTTTTTATGGTCTGTCTAATTT
>WGCD01000015.1 GCA_015493995.1 Desulfurellaceae bacterium | reverse complement strand
ATAACCAATCCGTAATGATCCAAACTTTCAGTCTTTACTCTTTTCATCTTTGCCCTCCATATTCATTTTCATGAATATTTTAAGCAAATTCCGTTCTCTTTTTATCTGTAAGAAAAAATGTTCATACTGGGTGCTCAATGGCGGGTATAATCCTCTTCGTACAGTTTTTGTCTTTTAATAAACCTTTAAGCTCTTCTGTTGTAGGAGGCAGAGTTTCTTTTTTTATTCCATTATCATCAAAACCGCTAAAAAACTTTTCAACCAATGAAGAAACAGACTCCCCTCTTTTTTTGGAATATAGTTTGGCTTTCTTTATTGTATCTTCATCAACCCTTAAAGTTAGTTTTGTTTTCACAACATCCTTCTGACATATAGATTATAGATACGTTATGCGTTTAAACGAGAGAATTTGCATGTCTATTTTTTAAATTCTTAAATAGCTAACCCTCCCATTCTTTGCACCTCGTAGGTGCAAAGAATGGGATTTTGAAGATTAGCTTCTTTCATCCACAATAAGCCTGATTTTGCCGGTTCGCGGGTTGCGCTCCAAGCCATTCGGCTTTACAACCTCAACAGCAATATCGTTAATTAAACCCTCATCAAACATAGCCCTTAGTTCTTTTGATTTATCGTATAGGGCTTTTTTTAGTTTTGTAGCCATTTCCTTATAGCTATTCTCGTTATCACTCAAAGCCTCAACTTTTACCCTTAGCCTATCTTTTTTATCCAAGATTTCTGCAATAAGTTGAAAATGATTGCTCAAACCGTCAACCTCATAAACAGCCTCAGCTACAACCTCAGGATGAATATTGCCGCCGCCTATGATTAACACATCATCACTTCTTCCCAAAAGCTCAAACACCCTTGTTTTACGACCGCATTTGCAGTCTCCATCGACCCACCTACCCAAATCGCCGACCTCATATCGAATCGTCGGCATAAGTTTTCTATGCAGATTTGTCACAACGATACGTCCAATCTCCTCGGGCTTGCACGGCTTGCCTTCATCGTCCAAAATCTCTACATAGTGCAAATCTTCATGGACATGATGCAGACCGCCCTTTAAATATTCGCATTGATAGCCTATGGCTCCCGTGTCGTTTGTCGTATAACCGGTTGATGCAAACTTTCTAACACCAAGCACCCGTTTTAGATACTCCTTTGCTTCCTTAAAGAGATGCTCACCACCCGTTACGATTTTCTCAATCGTTAAATTGATTTTGTTCTGCTCAACATATTCAGCAACAGAAAGAGCCACAGACGGTATTGTTATAAACCCGTTTGCACCGAATAATTTTAAATAATTGACAATCTCTTCCATTTTCAAATTACCGCCGATAGGCAGAATCCTGCAGCCGGTGAACTCAAGCGCCATATTATATGAAACAAAACTTGCCCACATATTACCGGCAAAAAGCAGATTTGCTACAACATCATTCTCATTAAAAATCGACAGCTTCAAGCCCTTGCCGAGCTTCAACGCATTGAACCACTGCTCCTCAAAGGTCCTATAAACTACCTTCGGCTTTCCTGTTGTGCCGCCACTTGAAAAGACATATCCACCTGAGGCTTTATCGGTCAACAAACCTCCACCATGAGGCGGCAGATATTTTTTATAATCATCACCAACCATCAAGGGCAGCTTTGCAAAATCCTCAAACGAATTTATCCTAATATCGCCATACCTTTGGCTTAAAAGCGGTGAGTGTTTTTTGGCATAATCAACAATCAACCTTAGCCTTTTAAGAGTCAACTCATCCCTTTCATTATCGGGCAGATAATCAAAACAATCCTCTTTTTCATCGTAGTAGTGCTTTTGAATTGTTATGTCCCAACCCGCATCAAGCTCATCACGAGCAAGAGAAACCCACCTGACAAGCTCGGATAACCCTCTTGTTCCATCGTGCGGTGTCCCATGTTTTCTAACTGCCATTTTCCCCGCATCGACAAACCGGTCTGCGCCAATTAAAGCCAGTTTATCTGCAAGCTCCTTTGCCTTTTCGTTTTCCGCAATAATAGAAACACTTTGAACAAACTGCCCCATAGGTTTAACAATCTTTACAACATCGTCTATCTTTTCAACCGGTTTTACAAAAAGCGTTCGGTTATGGTTGGATATAGTAAACTCGTTTGATTCCTGATAGATAACACTGGCAAGAGAGTTTTTAGAAAAGTAGTAATCGCCTTTATCGAAAGCCTTTGCGACTTTGGCAAGCTCCCTGACCTTTGTAATCTCAACAGCCTCATCTTCAAACACTATTCCCTGAGGTAACTTTTTGCCCCAAAAGTCAAACGCCTTACCTATCTCAACCATCATCTCTTTGGCAAGTTCTTTACTTTCAACATAAACCACATGGGGAGATGAACAGGCAGACTGCTCCCACATAACAGCATCACGCGCAATAAGCTTTGCCGTCTCTTCTATGCCGCGCCTAAATAGCTCATCCCTTTGCACAACAACAAAGCTGTATTTTGGCCCATACTCTATGAGCTTGCAGTGTAAACCCTGATTTTTTCTATATGACATAACGGTCTCTGAGCCGCCGTAAACCACAATGGCATCCAAATTCTGTTTTATGATATTTTCAATCTCTTCGGTCCCGCCCTTCCAGTTGATAAGCGCCATAGCCTTGTGCAAAATACCCGTATCATCAAACTCCTTTAAGCTTTTTGCAAAAAGGACGGGAAATATCGGATCAACCGTTGACATCTTCATTATGTTTATGTTCTTTGTTGCAAGCCCTTGAATCAGGCTGTCCACACCGCCGACAAAAACATTGCCCGCAGAGATATGCCCGACAACGCCAAGCGGCTCAGCCTTTATCAAACCTTTAAAATCGCTGTTGTAAGTCCATTCATTGAGGTAGTTCTTATCTCCCAAATCTGCATTGAGCCTTGTTGTCATACCTCTTCTTGATAGAAGCGAGCACATTGTTTTTATACCCTCTTCAATCATTTCCCTGCTAAAGCCTATCCTTGAAGGCAGCTCATCCAAAGCTATTTTTCTGTATTTGTAATCCTTATCATCCCAGGCATTCGACACCTTTTCAAACACACCGACAATATCGTCAACCTTTAGTTTTGCAACCTCGTTTTTCAACGCTTTTGCCCTATCAACAATTGAGAGCATATCAGCAGGTCTCAAATTCTCAAATTCCCTTATTTCTCCAAACAGATAAAACTCCATAATCTACCTCTTTTTTGCCTTTAAAAGTTCCGTTGCACTAATTGCACATCCCTCATGTTTTTTTACACCCGCCCTGCCTTTTAGCTCGATATATTGGCGGCTTATTCCGCAAGGACAATTAGAGTTGAGCATGGCATAGTCGGTTGATAAAACAGAAATTGCCGGTTGGGCATAGTTATACGGCGATAGAACCTGCAGAAGCCCCTTTTCATTTTCGCCCAAAACCTCCAAAGTTCCCGGTTTTCTGATAAACACCTTTGAATAAATCGGAATATGAAAATGGTGATTGGAGCAGGTAATATATGGGACACCGTGCTCCACAAAACCGTAAATATCCACTATTCTTGATTCATCAATCGATAAAAACTCATTCGTAAGTTCGGCAAATTCATCAAAAGAAATAGCCCTATTTTGTGCTGTTTTCCAACCGCCTGCTATGATAATCAGGCTTTCTTTGTTAAAGCTCAACTCCAACCCAATCTCTTTCATCTTAAGCAGCGTTTCATAGATAAAAGCGGGGAATCCGATAATCCTTATTGGCATTGAGCTTTTTGCAAAATCTTTCAATTTTTCGATGGTTTCATCCAAAAAAAACTTTGCATTTGAATTTTCATCGGCATCTATGGCAAAGAATTTTTCGTTTTCCGGTGCAAATGTTGAATACATCTGATGGGCATAGGCTGCGCCTTTGCCTTGAGAAACCCTTGGCGAATAGGCAAAAATCAGGTAATTGACAGGGTTTTTACTCACAAGTCCGTAACTTTTCATAATATTTTCTCTCATCTTGCTCTGCCTGTTTTTTGATGCCTCATCCCAAGAAATATGGCTTTTCTGCCCGCTTGTACCGCTTGATGTAAATGTTGCCACTATTTTGGACTTATCAACCGATAACAAATCATACCATTTAAAGGCATCAACAATAATGTGCGGCAGTTTGTAAAGTTCGTCTATCGAGCCGATAGAATCAAAACTAAAATTTTCCTGCTCGCAGATGTTTCTATAAATCTCGCTGTTTTTATAGTGAAACTCAAAAGCCTCTTTCATCGCATTGAAGAATATGTCGTTGCACTCCTTCGTATCGCAGAAGGCATCCTCAATCTCAAACAGTTTATATATCCACTTCATACTAACTCCCAAACCTCTTATCTATCAAACGCTTAACCTTACCCGTTATGGGGCTCCTTTCCAGGCTTCCCAATTTGACAAACTCAACCTCAAAAACCTTTATAAACCCGACATCAACCGCTTCTTTAAACAAAGGAACCTCATCTTTTAGGTTTTCTTTAATCAAATCGACATATTTTTCGCTCTTTTGGGGTTCTGAAGACTCTATTTTTAAGATAAAACTCGTCTTGCCATCATCAATTTCGTCAATTATTACCTGATAGTTTGCACTTATACCGCTTTTTGAGATAAACTCAGAAAAGCACTTTTCAATCTGAACCATTGAAACATAAGCACCGCCAAATTTAAAATCCTCACCTGCCCTGCCTTTTAGAACAATAAGCGGATTTTTATCACCACAGGAGCAGTTTGCTTTTTTTATATAGCCCATATCGCCGATACGATATCGTATAACAGGCGCTGAAATTCTGCCCAGATTGGTGACAACAACCTCACCCAACTCTCCGGCTTCACACGGCTTATCCTTTTCAAAATCGTAAATCTCTATAAACTGAAAATCGGTCGGTATGTGGTATTCGCTTGCTGCGCAAACTCTACATTGATAGCCCATAAGCCCGCAGTCTGCACTTGTGTATCCTGCAGCCCTTAATTCAACATCACCAAAGGTCTCTTTAAGCAGTTTTCTTGCATTGTCGCTTAGATTTTCACCTGCAAATTGAATCATCCTGACACTGTCAAACCTCTTGCCCTTTTTCAAAAGCGTATCTGCAAAGTAGATTAAAAGACTCGGAATACTCAACAAAACCGTAGGTTTGAACAGCTCAAAATAGTAAATCAGCTTGTCAAAATCGGTTATTGCAGATATGGGCAGATGCACCGCACCTATTTCTTTTATAATCTCATGACCGCCAAGAAAGGATGGCCACATATTGCCTGCAACAAACAGGTTTGCAACAATGTCCTTTTTGTTCACTCCAAGCACTTTCAAGGCGTTCGCCTGAACAAAAGCAAATCTGCCCCACTCATCGTGCGTAAGTGTGCTGAAGCGGGCAACTCCGCTTGTGCCGCCTGTTGATACTATAATCATATCTTCAACATTTCTTGTGAGCATCGCTTTTGTGTGGGGATAGGCGTTATTTCTTATCTCATCACGGCTTAGAAAAGGCACTTTTAACCAATCCTCATAGCTTCCAATCTCACCTAACCCTTCGTATTTTTCCTTGAAGTACTCACTCTTATTTTTCGCCTCGTTGAAAACGCCTATAGCTTTTTCAAGCTGTTTATCGAAACCATAATGTTCAAAAAACATATCTACCCCTTTATAAATTTGTGTTTTTTCATTGCCTGTTTTTGAGATATTTCCTTAATTTCAACATTGATAAGCTCTATATTTGCAGCGTTTGTTAGGCTGTCGTATTTTGCGTTGAATTCACGGGAGTATGACTTTAAAAACTCAACGAGCCTATCCTTGCAGTAATCCTCTTTGTCTTTATTTTCAGTATCTGTGTAAACAGTGAAATAAAATGTGTCTATGCCGTTAACTTTTTTTTGTTCAACCTCAAAAACACCGCTGTATTTTAGACTTTCAAGCGAATAGAAGAACCTGCCGATTTGAGGAATTTTTAGGTTTGTGCCGTAAAACACAACACTGTCTGAGACCCTGCCAAACACGCATATCATCTTATCGGGAAGGCTTTGGTATAAACTTTTAGGGATTTTGCCTTCAAGTTCCTTTTTTTCAAGCAAAATGCCCGAATCCTTCGTATCATATCGAATCAAGGGGATAAGCTGGTCTTTTGTAACGACAATACTGCCGTTTATAATTTCGACAAATGCACCGCCTGTTCTTTTCATTATCATAGGCGCATCGTCCGTATCAAAAAACTCTCTACACAAAGCAGGATTTTTTAAGAAAAACTGCCTTAGGCCGATTGTTTCTTTTGTCTCCATACCGAGGTCTCCTGTATCGGCAGAGCCATACCCGCTCCAGAGCACCACAGCATCGCTTTTGTGTCCAAATTTTAAAGCAATGTCTTGCCTAAAGCTTTCTGAGAAATACTCACCCACAACAGGAAAATAAACTTTTCCCTCAAGCAGTTCTTTATCGTCTTTCAAAAGCGAATAGATGATGCCTACATTGGATGCATTTGTTATCCAGATAAACTGGTTAAAACTGTTTTTAAACCTCTTTACAATCTGCGCACCCTCTTTTAAATCGAGTCCGGGCAGAGCAGTTGTTAATTGATAATCGACCTTGGCTGCAAGGCTGCGCATGGCACAGGCAAGCTGCATCCCTCCAATCCACATACCAAAAGCCAAAGAAACTATAATAAGCGTTCTTTTTTTGTCTATTGAGTAAAGCTCTTTGAGTGATTCTTCAACGGCTTTTAAGTATTTCTCCTCATCATCTGACTGCTTCAGCCAATAGACGCTGCCTGTTTTTGAAAATCCGCTTGATGCACCTATCAGGGAGCATTTGTTCATCCCATTCTTTCTTATTGTTTTTTCTATGTCGTATTTCAAAAGGTAGTTTTCCTTTGTCATAATCGGTATATCGTCCCAATTTTTAGCATCTTTGGCATTTAAATCTTTTAAAAATAACTCGTATGCATCGACATTTGACTTTACATCCTCAAAAAGGGCGAATCTATCCACATCAAGCCTCCTTTAATTCCTTTATAAAGCCTATCCTAACGGCGTTTATGCCAATAAAAATACCACTTAGGAGCAAAACCCACCTAAGTCCTATAAAGTCCATAAAAACACCGGTTAAGGCATAACTTAACGGCGATAAAGACATAGAAATGGCGCTCAAAAACGACATAATCCTTCCAAGCAGGTTAGCCGGCAGTCTTGTTTGGTATAAAGACAAAAGATGCACATTGGCAGCATTCAAGAAAAACCCTATAAAAAACAGACTTGTAAGCGTTATGTAAAAATAGTGAATCTCACCGAATACAACAAACATCAATCCGACCAGAAAGATAGAAAAAACAATAATATCCCTCGTGTGGACTTTTAATTTTATCGAACTTAGAATGAGTGATGAGATAAACATACCGAAGCCGTAAGATGCCATCATGGCTGCTATGCCTTTTGAATCCATGTGATAGACCCTGCCTGCAAATATCGGTATGACAATCGTTATTGCGGCAAAGAAAAAGTTTATAACGGCTGTTTTGTCGAGTAATTTTGATGCTATCGGCTGACTTTTTATTGTTCTAAAACCGTCTTTAATTGTCTCAAAAAAGGGCAGTCTTTTTGCCGTTGTTTCCATTTTTTTTAGCTTTATGCCCCAAAAAAAGACAGCCGAAAGCAAAAAGGATAAGCTGTTTGATAAAAATGCAAGCGGAATACCGATTGATGCAATCAGACCTGCACCGATTATTGGTCCTAAAACAATGCTGAAACTTGATGTGGTTTGGACTATGCCGTTTGCCTGGGTTATATTTTCCTTTTTCACAATCTGGGGTATTACGGACATTGATGCCGGCATAAAATAGGCACTCGCAAGAGACATAATAGCCGTAAAAAACATAAGATAAAACAGATTAAGCTTGTGGTAATAGGCAAGAAGCGCCAATGAAAATGTGCATAAAGCCTGAATAATATCGGTTGCAACCATTATCCTTGCGCGGTTTTTCCTGTCAGCCAAAGAGCCAGCAAAGGGAAAAACCAAAACGGCAGGCAGGCTGAACGATATCATTACAAGGGCAACAACCAAACCCGAATGGCTCCATTTATAGCTTATCCACAAAAGCACAAGCGAATGAATGCCGTCGCCGATGCGGGATACGAAGCGGGATAAAAAGTACCTTAAAAAATAACGGTTGGAACTAAAAATATTTACCACAAAACCTTCTTCATCATAGAAACGGAATAGTTAAACAGCTCTTTTGCAAAATCGCCGTAAACCTTGATTCTATCTGTGTCTATCAGTGTGTTCAGATATTCAAATCTAACTGCATCCTTGCCGTTTAAGATATACGGAGCAACGCCACAGAAGAAAAAGCCAAGTTCCTCAATTTTGCCTATATGCTCATCCAAAGGTGCGTCGTTTAAGGATATATTCAAAAAAATAGCCTCAGCCTGAGTGGAAAGCTTTAATCGGTTAAATGTGTTCTTAATTTCTAAAGATAGATTGCTGCCGACTTCAAAAACATTTATTGTTCCAAAACCCCAGGCAGCGTTGTATTTTGCATCAATACGGCTTTTTTCGGATAATGAAGAGTTTTTTGGTCTTTGAAGTTCAAAGCCGAGATGATTATAGATTTTGTTCAGCATATCCATATGCCGACTCGGCAAATAAACAAACCTTTTTTCAAAAACCAAAGGCTTAAAATATAAAAAGCAGCTCTCACGTTCCGTTACCGGTTTTATTTCCATTTTTTTATAGTTAAACTCCTTCGGAACAAGCCCGAATGATACACCGCAAACCTTGGAGTTAAATTCCTCATTGATTTTTTGGGTTCTTGTGTGGCTTGCAACAGGCTGTGTAAACATACCCTTAATCTTTAAACCCAAAGCTATACCTTCAAGCTTTTTTCTCATAAGCTTTGCAAGGTTTTTACCCCTATAATCCGGATCAACCACCGTTTGTCCAAGCTCAACAATATCTTTACAATCCAATTTTTCTATGGCGTAGTGCCCAACAATTTTTTTGCACTGTTTATCAACGGCAACAACAGAAATAATGTCTTTGTTTTTATTCACTGCCTCAATAAATTCAGGATAGTACATATCGCCGTTTGGATAAGTATATCCGTATGTTTTATAGATGATTCTTGAGACCTTGTAGGCATCCTCGGGTTTTAAAATCTCGATTGAGATGTCGTTTGACGGTTTTTGTTTTTTGTCATCTGCAAAAATATCATACTGCGTTATATCTTTTTGCGGTTTATTAAAGAGAATCCTCAACTCTTTTCCGTTTTTTCCTTGATTTATCCACAACAGTTTCTTGCTGTATGCCTTGATAATATTCAATCCGATTTTTTCGATTTCACTGAGTTCTTCTTCTTTTGGAAACGGCATACCTTTATCGAAAAAAGAGATAATAAAGTATCTATCGTCTATTTTTGTTTCAATTGTAATATCCGAGCTCTCCTCTTCGCTTTTTAGAAGCCTTACAACATAAGTAAAACCCTCCTCAGCTATCAAATCAAACAGAGAAAGCTTATCCTTTTCAAACCCGCAAATATTGGCAGATTCCGATATGAAAGACTGCACAAGCCTTAATGCAATCAACTCAGGAGGAGTTTTTAGACTAAAGAATATCATTACAATCCTTTTTATTATTAGTTATTATTGTAATGTTTTACTTCCTATAAATCAATTATTTTGGAATTTCGGCAGTGGCAGTGTAAAGTAAATTGCATCACTCCTTTGAAGGAAGAAAATACTGCCTTCAACACCAGAGTCGAAGCAAAGCTAATATTGGCTTGTGGAGCAAAATAAATGAACGGAGAATTTTAAAAAAACACTTCAAACTCTCGAGGATAAACTATTTTCACACCCTTAAACTCTTTGATTATTAACAAATCTTTATCTCCGTTTACTACATAATCGGCATTTGAAGAAATAGCACAAGATGGCACAAAATCATCATCTTTATCCCTGCAAATATTGTTCACACTGTCTGATGGGTGGATGGTATTTGAAGCTTCACGTATAATCAGCAAAACGTTTTCAATTAAATAATTCTCGGCTTTAAGTTTTTTTGTTTAAAGCCTTCTTTTTGCCTTGTATTCAAGCTTTCCGCTTTTTATTTGTGAATACACCTATCATCAACGGAATATTAAAAAGCTTTTAGAGATGTCAATACCGATAAAATAACCCGTCTTTATTGAAACTTTAAAGCCTATGAAAATGGAGGTGTTTTTAGTCCCTTAGTGTATATTATGATGTTAAACTATTTTACAAGCAAGATTGGTAGGATGACACAATTAAGTTGACATTACCGAGACACAAGAAAGGATAGGTAATTTAAAAACGTTTTGATATTAAAACTTTAAAACGTTATAATGTGTAAAAATTCGGAGGTGACCTATGCCAACAGCAACTAAACGAGCCACGGTCTATTTAGATCCTGAAATTCATAAAGCTCTAAAGTTAAAGGCGGTCGAAACATCCAGGTCTGTATCGGATATTGTTAATGAGGCTGTTAAGGTAGCTCTTGCAGAGGATGCCGAAGACTTGTCTGCATTAAAAGAAAGAGCAAACGAACCACTAATAACGTATGATGAAATGATAAAAAGCCTTAAAAAAAGTGGCAAAATATAGAATCTTTTTTAAGAAATCTGTTGAAAAGGATTTTTCCTCTATTCCCAAAAAATATCTTAAAAAAATACTCAATCGCATAAAGGCATTAGAGGAAAATCCACGCCCTGTGGGATGCAAAAAACTAACGGATAAAGAAGAATATAGACTTCGGCAAGGGCAATATCGAATTGTTTATTCTATTCTGGATAATGAATCGGCTGTATGGATTGTTAAGGTAGGACACAGAAAAGATATTTATAACTGAATTAATTTAAGATATATAAAATAAAAAACTGGAAATAGCAGCCAAAATTCACATAGCAGCGTAAAAATGTTTAACTCTTAATTTTTCTCTGACAACATCCAATAACTTTTTATTTTTTTGAGTTTTCACCGCATAAAACTCCTTTTATAAAATATACCCGCCATTGAGCACCCAGTATGAACATTTTTTCTTACAGATAAAAAGAGAACGGAATTTGCTTAAAATATTCATGAAAATGAATATGGAGGGCAAAGATGAAAAGAGTAAAGACTGAAAGTTTGGATCATTACGGATTGGTTATGGGT
>WGCD01000014.1 GCA_015493995.1 Desulfurellaceae bacterium | reverse complement strand
GATAATTTCCTGTATGCCTACCCGATTTTAAAAAAATACGGCTTTTATGCCACTATCTTTGTTATAGCCGGTAAGGTTGCCGAAAACATAAAGCGTGCAACTTACGACGAGCTTGTGTCAATGAATATATCACAAGAGGCAAATGAGCTTATTGAGAAATCGAAGTTTGTAAGCTGGGAGGAGTTAAAAGAACTTGTCGAAAGCGGGCTTCTTGAGGTAGGTTCTCATTCATACTCCCACAAAGCCTGTTTTTCTTCCAAAAGGGTTGTTAAATTCAACAACACCGGCACTATAGAGTGGCTTTATGAGCTGACGGGTGATAAAAGGCTCGGTATTCCTGTTTATGAGAAAAAATGGGACTGTGCAGCACGGTGTTTAAAAGACGATGAGGGTTTGAGGGATTATCTTGCCGATTTTGTTTCCAAAAAAGGCGGAATGCTTTTTTTGAAAAACCACAACTACAAAAAGATTTTAACCAGGCAGTTGAAAAAATATGTTAGAGAAAACGGCGTTAAGTTTGAAACAGAGGATGAAAAAGAAAGAACAGAGCGTATTAGGAAAGAGATATACGATTCAAAAACGACCATAGAAGAAAAACTCGGTATAAAGGCGAATTTTTTCTGTTATCCTTGGGGAGATTATGATAGCATAACCGTTGAGCATATAAAAAATGCGGGATACAAAGGCGCTTTGACTCTAAATGTCGGCTTAAACACAAAGGATACGAACCCTTATATGCTAAAAAGAGTTGAAGTTCGAGGAGGAAATTGGTTGTCGAAACGGTTGGGTATCTATAAGAGCGATTTGTTGAGTGCGGCATATTCTAAGATTTGGCATAAAGTATGAAATTTAGCTTTGTTAATGTTGCTCTTGTCATATTTTCGGCGATTTTCCTTGTTGTTATAGCGCCTTTTTGGAAGGCAGCTGTTTGGGGTTTGACGCTTGCCATAGTTTTTTATCCGCTTTATGAGAAGATAGAACGGCGTATAAAAAAGCCCACTCTCAGCGCTTTGGCTACTGTTCTTACTATATTTGTCGTGATAGCCATTCCGATTACCGTTGCTGTTTTTATAACGGTAAATGAAACGGAGAAGTTTGTAAACAACATAACCTCGATAAAAATGGCTTTTCAAAGCATAGTGGATAAAATTCATCAAATATCGAATTTAAAGATAATCGCCCCCTGGCTTGAGAAAATAGATAACTCATTGTTTTCAGTTTTGCAAAATACCGGTATTTTGATAACAAAAAACATAGGTGTAGTGTTTTCTCAAACCTACAACATAGTTGCAAACTTTCTTTTCTCTTTCATTATAACTTTCTATCTTATAAAAGATAAAGAGAGGTTTATAAACTATCTCTCAAGGGCAATAGAGGATAAAAACAGTTTCGACACCATTTTAAAATCAGTTAGGATAAGTATAAACGCAACGGTTTTAGGAGGCGTTGTTACTGCGTTTATTCAAGGATTTGTAGGTGCAATCGGGTTTTTGATTGTTGGTTTGAATGCGTTTTTTATGTGGATGTTTCTTATAGCACTTTTTTCCTTTGTTCCCTTGGTGGGTGCATCGCTTGTCTGGGTGCCTGCCGCAGCCTATCTTTTAATTAAAGGCAACTACTTTGGCGGTATTTTCATAGCAGGTTGGGGTGTGTTTGCCATCGGGCTGATAGATAATTATGTCAGACCGCTTATAATAGGCAGTAAAATCAACATACACCCTATGATTCTTTTCTTTGGTATTCTCGGTTCCATTATGGTTTTCGGTCCAATCGGAATAATAGTCGGACCTGTTATTCTGTCTGTTTGTGATGTTGTTTTAAAGGTTTATGTGGATAATAAAAAAGCCTTATCGTAAGCTTTTTTATTAAACACACCCTGCTGGTTTAAGGTGTTTGATTTAAAAAGAAGGTTTTTTGATTGTATCAATTCAATACGCTGTATCCATCTTAACTGGATAGCCGTTGTTAAATATCTTCTGAAGTGGACGCCTTTTTCGATACTTGTCGGGATAAGTGTCGGTCTTATTGCTTCTTTATTTGACTATCTGCTTGTTGTTATAAACGGATTCATTACGTCAAATACCTATATTTTGCATATCTTTCCTTTTTTTGTAGCCGTTTTGACGGGTATTGCAATATCCAAGGATTCAAAAGCCGGCGGACCGGGTATTGGTTATGTATTGAACAACATAGACGAAAAGATAGGAATAAAAACGTTTTTGAATAAGTTTGTGCTGAGTCTGTTTGCCCTTTCTGGTGTCTTTATAGCCGGAAGAGAGGGTCCGTCGTTTTTTATGGGTTCAAGCGTCTCCTCTTTTCTTGCGCAGTGGTTTAAAATAGATGAGGAATTTAGAGATTATATTGTTTTGATAGGCGCCGGAGCATTTACATCAGCTCTTTTAAAGGCTCCTTTGGGCGGTGCTCTGTTTGCCCTTGAAATACGCTACGTTTCCGATATGGACTACAAGCCTTTTCCGCAGGTTATTATGGCATCTGTTTTCAGCTATATGGTGTTTTCCTATTTCAGGGGGATAAGACCATTTATAGAACTCTCCTCAAGTGTAAGCTGGAGCTTTTCCCTGCTTCCATATCTTATGCTGCT
>WGCD01000013.1 GCA_015493995.1 Desulfurellaceae bacterium | reverse complement strand
CCATACCCTTGAATTCCTCTGCCAATTGTGTAAAAATCAAATCGTTCATGTTTTTTCCTCCTTTGAAGGTTTTTATTTTCTCTCAAAGAGGGGTTATAACATATAACCCCTCTTTCCTTCAAAGGGGTGACACAATTTATTTTACACTACCTTGTTTTTATAGCATTTAAAGAAATTAAATGACATTGAGAATAAAACAGTTTTGATATAGCTGTTGGAATCAGCGCTTTTTTAGTACTTGAGAGGTGTAAAAAATTCTTATATTTGCCTTGAAAAATGCAACAAACCGATTTAAGGAATATGTTTCAATGAAATCTCCCATCCGACTTTTCGGGTGAAAACATTTGGTTATTTTGAGCTTTGAATTCTTATCAACTTCGGCCGGTTTATTCAACTTTATCAACGTACCGGAAAACATAAAGGTAAAATGAAGCATAAAAAGAAGCGCGGGATGCCTGCACAGACGTACTTTATCTGTGCAGGTATTGCTTGTTACTGATTGAGCATGGTTTTGAAACGATTGATTCTCATTTTCAACGATTGCTCTTCCATTTTCATACCTTCTAAACGCATTCTCATTCTGTTTTTCATCAAAGCATAGAACTTCTGTTTCTGTGCTGGTGTTAATATTGACAAAAACCCCTGCATATAACGAACCTTTTGCTGCATTGTTTTTCTGCAATTTGACATATATGCCGATTCAAAAGCTTTTTTATCGAATTTACCAGATTTTACAGCCTTGAACATAGGGTTTTCGTAACTCCCTAAATCCTTAATAGAAGCCATTCTCTGCTGCTGTCTCAGCGCCCTCATCATACTAATTTGGTCTTGAGACAGATTTAAGATTCTGACAATCATAGAGTTTTGAGCATTAAACCCTCCCCTGTTCATCATTTGGGAATTTGAAGAACCCATTTGACGCTGCATTCCAAACTGACCCGCCTGAGCACTCAGCGTAGAAAACATTCCGCCTGTTAGCAATAAAGCCAACGCAGTTGAAGTAAAAAACTTCTTCATAAAAACACCTCCAAGAATTAATTGTTCAATTTATAACAGGCGCTTATAAATCTTGGATTAATGTAACATAAACGAATGTAAACAAAGTTTTATTGAGAGGATTTATCAATAACGCCGCTTAAATCAAGGAGAAATATATTAGTGCCGTTTCGGTATTCGTATTGTATGCCAATCCTGTGCCTATCGAGAATATGCTTTGTTATATAAAGTCCCAAACCCATACCGTTTTTATTGCGGCGGCTCGTTTCCTTAAAAAACGGCTCAAACAAATGTTCGATGCTGGCGTTGATTTTTTCACCCTTGTTTTCTATTGTTAATATATTTTGCTCCAACCTGATTGTAGCCTTATTGTCGCTGCTGAATTTTATGGCATTATCAATGAGATTTTTCAATGCTATGGAAAAAGAAGCAACATCCACATTTATTTTAATGCTCGGCATGCTGCATTCGATACTTTTTTCGTCGGCAAACAGCATATCTTTTGCTTTTTTCACCGCATCATCAATTGATATCGATTGTATATTAAAAGTTGCCTCTGAAAATTTTTCCGCCGACAGCAGCTCGTCTGTTAAGCTGTTCATACGAGAAAACAGGGTTCTTAATATCTCTCTTGTGCGTTTGTCCTCCACAAATTCAACGGATAAATTTCCTTTTGTTATAGGTGTTTTAAGCTCATGAGCAATATTGCGCAAGAACATTTCTCTCATTTTTTTTGAATTTTTAAGCCTCTTTATAGCCGTATTGAACTGCCTTGCTATTTCACCCACCTCATCGTTTGACTTAAAGTTAAACGAGACATCAAGATTCCCGTTGGCAAACTCAGAAACGCTTTTTGAAAATCTCTTTAGAGGATAAATACTTCTTAAAACGGCAAGATATAAAGCTAAAAAAAGTAAAAATACAAATATAAAGATTACTGTGGCTGTCTTTAGGGCAGTATTGTCCGCAGTATTCTCAAACATAATTAATCCGCGTTTTGATTTTACAATCAGATAGTAAGTCCTTTGATATTTGTATAAAAATACCCTTTCTTTTCTTGTTCTCCTTCTTAATATGATTTCACCCTTTTTCAAAATCTGCCTCTTTAATTTTGCATCGCTCACTACTTTGCTTAATTCAGGATTCTTCAAAGCAAAGCCCGAATGCACGCTAATCAAACTGCTTCTGACAAATCTCATCAGCTGAGCCTTCTGTAAAATAGAGTGAACAAACAAAAAAGA
>WGCD01000012.1 GCA_015493995.1 Desulfurellaceae bacterium | reverse complement strand
CGAATTTTTCGAATGGCTTACAAAAGGATTTTCAAAAACCGTGCGCACTACGATTCGGTTCGGCTTTATATCCGTTTTGATTTTTTTTGCTGTCATTGCATCAACGTTTTATATATCGAAGATGATTCCAAAAGGACTTGTGCCAAGCGAAGATAAAGGCGTGTTATTTGTTATATCGAGATTGATGCCTGGTTATTCGCTTTATAAAACTGAGCAGGTAAACAAACAAATCAACTCGATTCTTATGAAGAATAAAGATGTGAAGGGCGTTGCTTCGGTTGCAGGGTTTGATTTTATGAGCGGTTCAATCAGGACAAATTCATCCGTTATTTTTCTAAACTTAAAGGATTGGTCGAAACGAAAGTCTTATAAGGACAGCTCTTTTGCAATAGCCCGCAGGCTTTCGCGCAGGCTGTTTATGTATAAAAAAGCTATGCTGTTTGTGGCAAACCCGCCGCCGATTATGGGAATGAGCACAACGGGTGGTTTTGAAGCATATATTCAGGACAGGGCAGGCTCAAGCATAAAAAATTTGGCAAAATATACCGATGAAATTGTTAAAAAGGCAAATAAGCAGAAGGAACTGACGATGGTCAGAACAACGTTGAATATCAATGTCCCGCAGTACAAGCTCGTTGTTGACAGAAATAAGTCTTTGGCTTACGGTGTCGATATTTCAAGCGTTTTCAGGGCACTTCAATCGATGTTCGGTTCCTACTATGTCAACGATTTTAATATGTACGGAAAAGTATATCACGTAAATATTGAAGCTCTGCCGGGCTTTAGAGAAAGCTATAACGATTATAAATACATATTTGTTCGCTCACACAGCGGCAGCCTGGTTCCTTTAAGCTCACTTGTTAGTGTAAAAAGGGTTGTCGGCGCTGATATTTTGCAGAGATTTAATATGTTTACATCAGCCCAGATAATCGGAAGACCGGGCTTCGGATACTCCTCCAGCGATGCTATGAAAGCAATAAAAAGGGTTGCAGAGAGCATTTTGCCAAAGGGATATACGTTAAGCTGGTCGGGAACGTCATATCAGGAAAATAAGCTCGCAAAAACAGGAAACAAGGCTTTTATCTATGCGGTTGTATTTATATTTCTTATATTGGCGGCTTTGTATGAGAGCTGGTCGATTCCGTTTTCCATTATGCTCTCCGTTCCTTTCGCTATTTTCGGTGCGACCCTGGCTCTGTTTTTAAGGCATTTTGAAAGTGACATATACTTTCAGGTTGGGATTATAACACTAATAGGTCTATCTGCAAAGAATGCGATACTTATGGTTGAGTTTGCACTTCAAAAATTAAGAGAGGGGTATTCGCTTATCGATGCGACAATAGAGGGTGCAAAAATAAGGTTCAGACCTATAATAATGACCTCAATGGCATTTATAGCAGGGACACTGCCTCTTGCATTGAGCAGCGGGGCAGGGGCAAACTCAAGAAGAATCATAGGAACAACCGTTGTCGGAGGAATGCTGTTTGCAACGCTTGTCGGCGTTTTGTTCATCCCTCTGTTTTTCTATGTTGTTATAAAGATAAGAAACAGGTTTGTTAAAGGGGATATAAAATGAAACGAACAAAAGAGTTTTTTGATAAAGATAAGTTTGCCAAATATGTGGGGCTGGAAATTGTCGAATTTGGTTACGGATATGCAAAAATAAGGCTGAAGGTAGAAAAAAAACATCTAAACGGTGTTGATATAGCCCACGGCGGTGCGATTTTTACGCTTGCGGATTTTGCTTTTGCGGTTGCTTCAAACTCCTACGATGATATTACGGCATTAAGCATAAATGCCAGTATCAGCTATATTAAAGCGGTTAAAGAAAACTCAGTATTGATTGCGCAGGCTAAAGAGGTCTCAAAGAACAAAAGACTCGCCGTTTATAATATTGACATAACAAACGAAAACGGTGAGCTTGTGGCAACATTCTGCGGTAATGTCTATATAAAAAGATAGCAGGTAATAAAGTTATATGAGCTATTTGGCTTTATATCTCGTTCTTTTTTCCGCTTTGATGCATTCGTCCTACAACTTCCTTTACAAAAAAAGCGGTATAAAAACCGTCTATCTTTGGTCTATGTTTTCCGTATCCATACCCGTTATGACGATTGGAGCCTATTTTTTTAGAAGCGGTTTTATATATGCAAATATGAAAATTATGATTTTGGCGGCTGTTTCGGCTGTATTTTTTACGCTTTATCAGATTTATACGGGCAAAGCCTATGCTATGAGCGAGGGGGATTTGTCCATAACCTATCCGTTAAGCATAACGGCACCTATTTACATACCATTTTTGGCGTATATTTTTATAGAAGAACGAATCTCTGCTTTGACATTCATAGGAATTTTCACGGCGATGATAGGGACATATTTAATACAATTAAACACATCAATAAGGCAATTTTCCTTTAAAAAAATAGACTTCAGAAAAAAGCACATAAGGTATGCGGCGTTTGCAGGTTTTATATATTCATTCGGAGCGATAATAGACAAAATCGGCGTGGGAAAAGAGAATTTCTTTATTTATACCTACTGGGTTGTTGTTTTTATGTTTGTTTATATGAGTTTAAATATTTTCAGGCAGAAAGAGTTGAGAAAAAATATGCTTGCCTGTCATAAAAAATCATTTCTAAAAGTCGTAGCCGGCGGAATAATTTTAACGCTTTCTTTTTTGTCTTACAGATATGCGATGGAGACAACAGCCATAAGCGCCGTTGCGGGAGTCAGGCAAGTCAGCTCTCTTTTCGGCGTTTTAATGGGTATTTTTATCCTCAAAGAACCCTACGGTCCCTTGCGATTTCTTGCTACAATTTTTATAGTGATAGGTATTATTTTGATAAAGATGGGATAACAACAAGCTTAAATAGTTTGTATTTTAATCAATATGAATCTATTTTTTCTTTGGCTATCTGCTTGAATTTTTGTGTAAGCTTATCTTTAAATTCTTTGCCAACTTCATCAAATGTTTCCAGTTTATGGCATGTCTTATACGTATTATTATTGATTGTTTTGTTGGGATTCTTATT
>WGCD01000011.1 GCA_015493995.1 Desulfurellaceae bacterium | reverse complement strand
GTGTAAAAATTTGTTATTATAGTGATGAAATACCACTATTTGGAGGTTTTTATGAATCAGAAAGAACAAAAAGAATCTTTTGCAAATCCGGGTCCTGCAGGTTTAATGGTGTTGGCTTTTTATCTTGGTGCCCTTTGGCCTGTTGCAACACATCAGGCTCCTCATCAAATGGCTAATGTTCTTATAGCTTTAGGTTTTGCGGGCGGACTTGTCCAATTCACCGCCGGAATCATAGACTTGAAAAACGGAGAAATAATGACCGGTAATATTATGCTGGCATTCAGCGCCTTTATGTGGCTCGGTTTTTGGGAATTTTTAGGAAAATCTCTCGGATTTATACCCGAAAACACAACAATAGTTGACGGTTGGGTGTTTATAATTATGGGCATTTTAATGTCCGGCTTTACCATAGGACACCTCAAAGCACCTAAAATTGCCTTCTGGTTTATGATTTTTACGGACATCTTTTTCTTATCGGCGGGACTGTTTTTCCTTACTATGAAAGGGATATTATGGGTCATAGCCGGTTGGAGTCTGCCTTTTGTGATTTTTACGATACTCTGGACGGTATTCGGAATAGTCCTAAACGGAGTGTTCGGTAAAACGGTTATACCTATGGGAAAACCGTTTATAGAAGATTAATTGTGGGTGGACAGATGTTTTTAAGTGAGTTAATCAAAAAGAGCCGCTGCCATAGAAAGTTCTATCAATCGTTTGATATTGATTACGGGATATTGTGGGACATTGTAATTTCTCTTCGATACATATCTTCGGCTAAAAATCTGCAACCTTTGAAGTATATCATATCCACCGACAGAGAAAAAAACAGAGAAATATTCCCAACATTGAAGTGGGCAGGCTATCTGAAAGATTGGGACGGTCCTCAAGAAGGGGAAAAGCCGAGTGCATACATCGTTATCTTAAAAGACTCAGATATAGCCGATGATGCTTTTGTTTTAACCGACGCCGGCATTGCGATTCAGACAATAATGCTTTCTTTGAGCGAGCTGGAACTCGGAGGATGCACGATAGCGGCAATAGATAAGAAAAAACTATCAAAGGTATTCTCACTGCCCGATAACCTTGAGATATTATATGTTATGGCTGTAGGAAAACCGAAAGATAGAATCACTATTACCGAGGTTAATGATTCAATAAAATATTTCAGGGACGGCTACGGCAATCACTACGTCCCGAAAAGAGCCATAGAAGACCTGCTTTATAGGATATACAGGTAGGCTTTAAGCTCAAAAAAACAGTATGAATTTCTATAAAGTTCTGTTTCCGATTGCCGTTAAAGACGGATTTATCTACAGCAGCGATGTTGAAATTGAAATCGGAAGCAGGGTTTTGGTTCCCTTTAGAGGCAAACACAAAATAGGTGTCGTTTGGGATAAAGCCAGTGAAAGCCGCCAGTATGAAATAAAACCCGTTTTGGATGTGCCTGACAAAAAGCCTGTAATAGACACAGAGCTTAAAAAAACGGTTGAATTTATAGCACGATATTATCTCACATTTATAGGCTTGGTCTTAAAAAGCGCACTTCCCAAACGCATATTCGAGGTTTATTCTGCAATAGATTTAACAGAAGAAAATAGTACTTTTTTAAACTTTTCAAGAGAGCACAACCTAAATCAAGAGCAGCAATATGTTTACCATAACATAAATCAAAACGAATTCGGCGTAAATCTAATATTCGGTGTTACAGGAAGCGGCAAAACCGAGGTTTATATGAGGGTTATGGAGGATGTGCTTAAAAAAGGCAAAAAATGTGTAGTGCTTGTTCCTGAAATCGTTCTGACACCGCAATATATAGATGTTTTCTCAAAAAGGTTTTCAAGCGATATCTTAAGCATTGTCCACTCGCGGTTGACGCCTAAAAAGAGATTTGAAAACTGGCTCAATTTTAAAAAAGGAAAAACAAGAATACTAATCGGAACCAGGTCTGCCGTGTTTTCCGACTTTGAAAATATTGGTGTTGTTGTGGTTGATGAGGAGAACGACGAATCGTACAAACAGGAAAACGAACCGAGATATAATGCGAAAGATGTGGCTATATTCAGAGCAAAACAGCACAACATACCCGTGATTTTATGTTCGGCTACACCCACCCTCGAGAGTTATCATAAAGCCGCAAACGGTAAGTTCAAACTGTTTAGACTTAAAAATCGCATAAAGAATATTCCTCTTCCGTCGGTTGATATTGTAGAAACAAACAAAAGTGATTTTCTGCCCGACTACACGATAGAAAAAATAGAAGACACGCTAAAACAAAAAAAGACCGTTGCAATACTGGTAAACAGGAGAGGGTTTTCCAATTATCTCGTATGCGCCGACTGCGGCTACCTGTTTGTATGCCCTAACTGCAGTGTTTCGTTAACCTATCATAAAAAGAGTAACGATTTAAAGTGTCATTGGTGTGAAGCAAGCTACGATATCCCTTCGGTTTGCCCAAAATGCGGAAGTGCCGACATTATGAACAGGGGTGTCGGCTCTCAACAGGTTGAAGAGATGCTGAAGCGCACCTTCCCAAAGCACGATATAGAAAGGTTTGACAGAGACTCCGTCTTAACCAAAAAAGAGTTCGAAAGAATAGTAGGCAAACTGCAGGAGGGTAAAATAGATATTTTGATAGGAACTCAAATGCTCTCCAAAGGACACGATATATCAAAAATAGGACTTGTTGTCGTGGCAAGCCTTGAAGAGCTTTTTGGTGTTCCCGATTTCAGGGCAAGGGAGAAAGCCCTATCATTGGTTATTCAAACCGCAGGAAGAAGCGGACGAGCCGAACCGGGAAGCGTTATTGTTCAAACCGTATCCAAGGAAAGTGAACTTATTAGATACATAAAAACCCATAACTATGAGGATTTCTTAAAAGAAGAATTAAAAAACAGGATGCTTTTGAGATACCCGCCGTTTAAAAGGGTGATAAGAATAATCGTAGAGAGCACCAATCAAAACAGATCTCAAGAAACTGCCGATAAAATAGCTCGTTTGATTAAAGATGAACTTGATATTTTAGGACCTGCAAAATGCCCTGTTTACAAATTGAGAAACAAATACAGATATCATATACTCGTTAAAACATCCGAAATCCTTAAGGCTACGGGGTTAATAGATAAAAAAGTAAGAGAGTTCAAAGAAAAAGTACATTTTGATGTTGACCCCATAAGCTTTTTTTAATATAATGGGTTACCTAAATTTAAGAGAGGGGTGATTTTATTGCCGGGAGTAATCGTTGGCGATAACGAAGGCTTTGAAGAAGCACTGAAGAGATTTAAGAAACAGTGCGAAAGAGCGGGGATTCTTTCAGAAATCAAAAAAAGAGAGCACTACGAAAAACCCAGCGTTAAGAAAAAGAAAAAAGCCTTGGCGGCAAGGAAAAAAGCACTTAAACGCATGAAGACAAGAAGATAGCCCCTTAAATCAAGGGGCTTCTTTTTTATGAACCACTATCTTTTTAAATATGCAGTAGAACAGACCATAGGTTTATTTAAAGAAAAACGAATTAGCTCTGTTTTAGCTCATTCAAACTCCTCATTTTCAATACGTTTTAAAAACTGCCGTAAATTTTTATACATCAACCTGTCTCCACAGAGCAATTTTTTCTATCCCCTCGAAGAGGATTTAATCTCTGACAAAACAAACGACACACCGTTTTTTGTGTTTTTAAGGAAAAAGCTGCCGGGTTTAATCCTAAAAAGCATTAAACAAACGGGCTCTGAAAGATACGCTTATCTGTTTTTTGAAGACATAAGAGGCAGTATAAAAAACAGATTTTCTATGTCAGTTGAGATGATAGACAGAATGTCAAACGCCGTGTTTTGCGACGATAAATTTATGATTATACAGGCATACAAATATACCGACACATCAAGAGTTATTATGCCGCACAAAAAATATGAACCGCCTATATCCCAAATGCCGGATTTATTGACGGAAGACACAGAAAGACTTCTGCTTAAATACAGATACAATGAAAACATTCTCGGCTTAAACGGATTTTTAAAAAAACATCTTAAAAACGAGGATGAGTTTTTAAGATTTAGAGATATTGCAAAACAAACATTTAAAAACAGGCAGTTCGAGCTTTGTACTTATGATGAAAAGTACGTATATCCGTTTTGTTTTTGTAAAAACGGTGAAAAGGTTGATGAGCACTATATAATTGAAAAATTCATACTTAAACCTCAAACCACGGACTTTGAAAATAAGAAAAAAAATCTCGAACACATAATAAAAAAGCGATTAAATTCGATTAAAAGAAGGTTGAGAAAAATTGAAACAGAACTCAATAACACACAAGATGCTGAAAAATATAGAATTATAGCCGAAAATCTGCTCTCGCATCCGACTATGGATGTAAAATATAAAAATAAGATAGAGCTAAAAGATATATATACATCAAAAACTATAAGTATAAGCCTAAATCCGAAAATGAACATATTTGAAAACGCCCAAAATTACTTCAAAAAATTTAAAAAAGCAAAAAAAGGAAAGGAAATCATAAAAAAAAGATTGAAAGACAGCAGATACGAATTGGAATTCTTGGAACAGCTGATGTTTGATATCGAAAACGCCAAAGATGAAAAAGAACTTGCCGACGTTAAAGGTATCATAATAAAAGAGTCGCTTATAAAAACAAATACAAAAAAAGTTAAACAAACAGACTACGTACCGTATGAACATATTAAGATTATGGGATTTGACGTATATATTGGAAAAAACGCCCGCGGTAACGATTATGTAACTATGAAACTGGCAAATAAAAACGATTTGTGGTTCCATCCACATCAAAAGCCGGGCGCTCACCTAATACTGAAAAATCCAAACAGATTGCAAAAAATAGACGATAATGTTAAGATGAAGTGTGCTTGCGAGGTTGCAAAAAGAACGAAGGGACAAACGGGAGAAAAGTTGGATATTGACTACACGTTTGTGAAGTACGTTAAAAAGCCCAAGGCGCTGAGGGTTGGATTGGTGTTTTATTCCGACTTTAAATCTTTAAGAGTGGAAAAGAGTGAATCCTGTTGATATAGTTTTCGGTGTATTTATATTGATAATGGCAATCAAAGGAATTATTAAGGGCTTTATCAGAGAGTTGTTCGGTCTCGTTGCTCTGCTTTTGGGTATATTTTCAGCGCACCAACTGCATATGTCACTTGGCAATACGTTTGTGAAATATCTTCATATTACGCATACGGCTGCCAATGTTACAGCCTTTTTTATAATATTTTTTTTAGTGTATCTAACAATATTTTTTATAGGCGTAGTTATTGCATCAATGATAAAAAAAATAGATTTGGGTTTTATAGACAGGGTGTTCGGCTTTACGTTTGGCATAGCAAAAGCAGCTATAGTTATAGTTATTATTGTCTTGATGATGGATAGCTTCCCCTTTCTACAATCTTTTTCAAACAGTTTAAAGAAGGATTCACACATATATTCATACACGGAAAAATTTATATCGTCAACCGATATGATTAACAGAGTTGAACAAATAGTTATAAAGAGAGGTAAGAAATTATGAGAAAAATGAGGGTTTTAACTGCACTAATCATCCTATCGGCTATTTTTTATATAGTTTATGCATACACTCCTCTAATCAACAGAAACGGCATAGAAATCAATATAAAAAGCCCTAAAAACTACTTTTCCAAATATAAAGATATAAATATTTTAATATCGGATAAAAAAGCCGGAATAAAGAATATCTCCGTTCAGATAGTCTCTATGAACACAATTATAAAACTATACAACAAAACCATAGAGGACAATTTTATCAAAAATTTCAAAATAGACTTTAAAACAAACAAGGTTATTCCTGACGGTAAAGCTGTTTTAATCGTAAGAGTGACCGACTACAGCAAAAACAACTTCTTGGGCGGTTTCGAAAAAACAATAAAAAGAGATATTATTGTGGACTCAAAAAAACCGGTAGTTCATTTGTTGAGCGGAATTGACAGAATAAGAATAACCGGAACGGCATTGGCTGTTTACTATGCAAAAGACAGTAACCTCAAAGAGGTCTATGTAGGTGTCAGCCATGACGGCGTCGTTGATAAATTTAAGGCATTTGACGCATCACAACTCTTCAACAAAAAAAACGTTTATCTAAGCTTTTTTACATACAGGTTAAGCAAAAATAAAAACTACTCAACAGATGTTTACGCGGTGGATACCGCCGGTAACGTAACAAGGGTTCATATACCCGTTTATTATTCCGATATCAGGCTGAAAAAAAGCAAGATAAACATAACCGACAGCTTTATAAGAAATAAGGTTTTAACCATAATGGAGAATGAAAATATACCCAAAAAGGCAACGCTGCTTGACGATTTCTTATATGTAAATGATGTTGTAAGGAAGCAAGATACAGAGAAAATTAGAAAAGTGTGTCAAAAATCCGTGCCGGCATTCCTCTGGAGAGGCAGATTCGAACAACTAAAAGATTCAAAAGTAACGGCAACTTATGCAGATAAAAGGTCTTACTACTACAAGGGCAGGCTGGTCGATATAAAACATCATATGGGATACGACTTGGCAAGCATAAGAAATGCGAGAATAAATGCTGCAAATAGTGGTGTAGTCGTGTTTGAGGGCTATTTGGGTGTTTACGGAAATGCCACAATTATAGACCACGGATTTGGTATATTTACCCTATACGGTCACCAGAGGGAATTTTTGGTCAAGGTCGGTGAAAAGGTCAGAAAAGGAGAATATATAGGAATTACCGATACAACCGGGCTTGCAGGCGGAGACCATCTCCATTTTGACGTTCTTGTTGACGGATATTACGTAAATCCCATAGATTGGTGGGACCCTCATTGGATCAAAACACATATCACATCCGTTATAAACGAAGCAAGAACGAGATTGTCTTTATTGGAATAGCACTTTAAACAAAACAATGAAATTTGACATAAACCCCACAAAAGAGCCGATTTTAAAAAGCATAGTTTATCTGTCCGTACCTATGATGCTTGAAATGGGGGCGCAAAATGTTTTCAATCTTGTCGATACCTATTTTGTATCCCGTATTGCATACGAAGCAATCGGAGCACTTGTAGCATCGAGTATGGTTACAATCCTCTTTTTTAGTCTTGCAGTGGGAATTTCCACAGCAACCGGTATGTATGTGGCAGCTTACTGGGGAGCAAAAAAATACAAACGTGCAAAGTATCTATATTCAAACGCCTTAATTTTGCTATCCGTTATCTCAATTGCAGTCACTATTTTTGTTTTTATTTTCTTAAAAAACATTTTGCACATAATAGGATTGGAGGGTTTAACCTTTAGATACGCAAATCAATATTTAAGCGTTGCTGTTATCGGCTTTTTACTTAACTTTGTTTTCTATCTTAACAATACGACAATACGCTCCGTTTCTTTGCCGACGATAGCTTTGAAGGTTATGGTTTTTGCAAATCTGTTTAATATTATCTTAGACCCTTTTTTCATATTTTATCTAAAACTTGGCGTAAAAGGTGCTGCTCTGTCAACAATTGTCTCTATATTTTCGGGAATCGTCTTGCAAAATATAATGTTAAAAAAACGGCACTTCTCATTTACAGGTTTTAGAATAAACAAAAACATAGTAAAGAATGTAGTCAAAAAGGGGTTTTTTGCATTCCTTCAACTATTTTTCAGAATTTCCAGTATGCTCATACTGATAAAAATAATCGGAATGATTTCCCAACCGGCAATATCGGCATACGGCACCGTTATAAGGATTTATCAAATATTGCTGTTTATGGTATTCGGTATGGCAAACGCATCGTTTGTAATAACAGGTCAAAATTTCGGAGCAAAATTTATTGAGAAGGCTAAAAAAAGCGCTTTTGTCAGCATAGGAATAGCCGTTTTATTTATAGGCACATTGAATTTCATTCTATATTTTAACAGAAATGCGCTTTTATCGCTTTTTATAAGCAACGCCTATGTTAAAAATATCGCTTTAAACGTTATGTTTTTTTATGCTGTCAGCTATCCTTTTGTCATAGCTTCTACTATCTCCTCAAGAATATCAATGGCTCTGCAAGATACAAAAAGACCGAGTTTGGTGAACCTTTTCAATCTCTGGTTTTTTCAGGTGCCTCTTGCATATTTTTTATCGTTTCACTTTAAAGAAACAGGTATTTGGATGTCAATTGCAGCATCGAATCTAGCGGCTTTTATTTTAAACTTTTCCATAATGAGATTAAACTTTAAAAGGATTCAAAATGGAACTGTTATCGTCTAAATTTATGTTTGACGGAGAAAAGCTTCTAAGCAACAAAGCCGTCGCCCTGCACAACAACACGGTAATTGATGTTTCAAGTAAAAAAGTGCTTGAGAAGGTATATTCCGTAAAAGTAAAGGATTTTGGAGAAGGCGTGCTGCTGCCGGGTTTTGTTAATTTGCACACACATCTTGAGTTATCCCACTTGAAAAACAGCTTACCTCAAAAAAAAGGGTTTGTGGAGTGGCTCTCTTCCATTATGTACGAAAAAACAAAAGATGTTGACAATAAGGAGATTACAAAACATATAAAAAATGCCGTTAAAACACAATTCAAAAGCGGCGTAAGAATTATTGCGGATATTTCCAACACGCTTGCAAGTTGTGAATATTTAAAAACGTATATGCCCTACAGTACGCTATTTTTTGAACAGTACGGCTTAAAGAAAGAAAAAGCCTGCAAAGCAAAGAGGAATCTTGAAGAAAATCTAAACGACTATAAAAAAAGATGCGGAAAATTGAAGCTTATACCTACTGCGCACTCACTATATTCTACGCATGGTTGTTTGATAAAGTATCTCGCCGGATTAAACAAAAAAGAACCCTTTTCCATTCACTTTTTGGAGAGCTCCTACGAAAGAGATTTTCTAATCTCAAAGGGAGATATGTTTGATTTTCTAAACTCACTCGGTTTGATTGAAGAAACAATTCACTATACAGATGTGTTTGACTATATGAAAAAGTTAGGAATATCAAAAAGAAAAACGATATTTGTACACTGCACCTACGCTAACAAAAATGAATTTGAAAATATCAAAAAAACAGACTCAACGGTCTGTTTATGTTTAAGAAGCAATGAATATATCTCTGGAACACTCCCCGATGTTCGCACCATTATAAAAAGCGGTGTAAATATCGGCATCGGAACGGACAGTTTGGCAAGCAATTGGGATTTAGATTTTATAAACGAGATGAAATTTATATATGGCAATTTTAGCGATATAAACCCGAACGTGATTTTTAAATGGGCGACCACAAACGGGGCTAAGGCTCTTGGGCTAAATTTGGGATTTAAAAAAAATCAAACGGCTTTTGGCGTTTTCATACCGACTGATAACGGTAACCCACTTGAGGAGATAGTAAGCGGCGAAGGGGGATATCCCTCCTCCGCCGACTCAATATAAATTAACGTTTGAGATTTAACAACTCTTGAATCATTTGGTCTGATGTTGTTATACTTCTTGAGTTTGCCTGGAAACCTCTTTCGTATATAATCATATTTGTAAATTCAGTAGCCAAATCAACATTGCTCATCTCAAGATGGCTCGGTGCAAAACCACCTCTTCCGCCTGTTCCGGCAGTTCCTATCAATGCCGCACCCGAGTTGGCAGTTTCTGAATACATAGAGCCGCCCTCCTTCATCAATCCCTGGTTGTTGGCAAATTTTGCCATAGCTACCTGACCGAGCGGGTATGTTTTTCCGTTTGAAAATATACCTTCTATTACACCATCTTGATTTATAAGAATTCTCTGCAAGCTGCCTCCGGGGTATCCGTCTTGTGTTTGAGCGGTTGTCTGGGACGGCAGAGAAAACTGTGTTAATCCATCAAACGAGCCTATGGAACCGAAATCCAAGTTAATGACCTGAGATGCCGTTCCGTTTTTCCAATCAACCGTTATGGCAAGCGGGCTTGAAAGATAGACAAGTTGTCCTGTTTCGTCGAATTGAACCGTGCCCTTATTATTGGACACCTCACCAGGCTGCGGTACAGATGCCGTCCAAGTCCAAGTTGTATGTTTTGTTATGGGGTCATACGCCGTTTTCCTAAAATCAAACGTTACCGTATGCTTATTGCCCAAAGAGTCGTAAACATCTATAGAAGTATCGTGAACTGCAGCCATAAACGGCTGTGATGTTACCTTTGAACCGCTGTTTACAAGACCAGAAAGCGTTCCCATAATCGTGGCAAATTTTATATTATTGGAATATACGGCTCCTATTTGATGGTTATTAGTATCACCGTTATTTATAACAATTTCTCCAGAAGATGGGTCTATAGTTACTGTTGAGTTTGTTCCCCAACCGGGCCCGTTTCCTCCTCCTTGAACATCGTATTCCATCTCCTCTCTCAAATCTTCTATGGTGTGGAAATCGTTTTTCCCTGCACCCGAATCTGAGGTCACATAGCGATAGGAATTATAATTTGCTCCGTTATCATAGCTTATGGCTATAACATCACCTGCTTCTTTTAATAAAGGCTGGGATGTCCTTGAGGCACCGTTCGCTATTACGGCACTTTGGGCTGTTCCTCCCTGTAAATTTATTAAAGCGTGGGCAAAATAGCCGTTTAGGTCGTTACTGACCCTTATATTGCCAAGTGTTATATTAGAGCCGTTACTGTTTATTATTTTTAACTCCCCGTCAGGTGTAAAAGAACAAGTTAATGTTATACTTGATGCAGCGGCTGCGTTTTGAATATCAGCAGCCAGACTGCCCATTGTCGTAAAACTTGTACCGTAGGTTATCGATAGCGTGTGCGTAACTCCTCCGGTGGTTATATCCATATTAAATACAGATGTGCCTGATGTGAGGGTTATATTGTTTCCGTCTATATCGTGCAAGCCTGTAAAATTACCGGCGCTATAGTCGGTGATTTTATCACTACTTGCCGCAAATTTAGCCAACGATTTCCCAAGATTTATAGATTCACCGTTAACATCGAATAGAACAGCCATATCATCCGGTGTTGCAGGTTTATTGTTTTTATCGGTCAAGCCGTGAGCGTAATCCATCTCTTCAATCTTGTCACCGCCGTTTAAGTTGGCTTTGATGGCAATATTTTTGGTCACTCCGGCAGGAACGGTTTTATCCTGAGGAATGGTTAAGTTTTGTATGCTCGATGCCGTATTGATTTTGTGTGTTTTATCATTAGCCAACCAACCCTGTACAATAAATCCTTCCGGATTAACAAGGTTACCCTTTGCATCAAATGCAAAATCTCCGGCTCTTGTGAATCTGTAGGTTTTTCCACCATCTCCGCTTACAACAAAAAATCCGTCACCTTGAATAGCCAAATCCGTAATTTTATCGGTTGCCTGAAGTGAACCTTGAGAGAAGATGTTATCAACCACGGCAACACTATCGCCCAAACCTACCTGATGAGGATTTATACCGCCTAGGCTTCCTTCCGGTCCTGTAGCCCCAGAGAGTGTTTGACTTAACACGTCAACAAAGTTCGTTCTGCCTCTTTTAAAACCTATCGTATTAACGTTTGCAACGTTGTTTCCTACAACATCCATAGCCTCTTGCTGGGATTTTAACCCTGCAACTCCACTCCACATAGATCTTAACATATATTACCTCCTATTACCTTTTTAGCTGTATTGCAGTTTGTATTATTTCATCTGCAGTTGTTACACCCTTTGAGTCCGCTTGGAACGCCCTTTGATATACTATTAAATCCGTTAATTCCTTCGATAAATCTACGTTGCTCATCTCAAGATGGGAAGAAATAATGCTTCCTCTGCCGTCTTTATTTGCTACACCTATGTATCCGTTTGAAGCAAGAACATCCTTATTGTCAACATTTTGCGTCAAAGCAAACATCGTATTTCCAATTCTTTCCAAGCCCTGAGGGTTTGTAAATTTGGAAACAGCCAATTGAGCAATCGAATAACTCTTGCCGTTTGAATAAGAGCCTACAATGTTACCCTGATAATCTATATTTACTTTCTCCAAGCGACCTGACGGAGAGCCGTCCTGGTCTTGAAAACTCGTATCCGAATCCAAGGCAAACTGTGTTAAACCGGAATATTGATTACCTTCGTAACTGCCGCTATCGGTATCCCATAAATTAAGTGTTAACTGTGTAGGCTGGTAACCGCTATTCAAACTCACACCTATTGTTGGTGATGTGACATCTTCGGAAAGACCTCCGTTATTATCAAAAGTTATGGTGCCCGTATTATTGGTTAAACTGCCGCCCCCATCAGGAAGCACAGCATCATAAGACCATCTGTTTGTAGCTATCTTTTTAAATACTATATCAATCTTATGTTTTTCACCGGAGGAATCATAAAAAAACGAATGAACAATATGGGTCGCCACATTTACCTGTTGCGTTGAAGCTGTTTTAGAAGGAGCTATAACCTGATTCAAGTTAGACATTATTGTGGTAAGTTTCTGATTTTCGTCGGTAGCAGGCTGAACTTTTATATTAAGATTATCCGTCACACTGTCGTTTCTTATTTCAATAGACCCGTCATTTATCGTCGCCAGAGCATTAATGCCATCATTTGACATATCAGAATTCATAAGATTTACCAAATCTCCCAGTGTAGTAAACTCTTCCGCACCCTGAGATGCATTACCGTTTGAGTCATATTCGTATGTATGCCATGTATTGCCGTTATCATAACTAACCTTAAAATTATTTCCGTCTTGAACATTTAAGGAATGACCGTTTGAGTCAAACAGTACGTCAAAGTTTTTATCACTGTCGGCGGGTGAATACTCCTTAACACTATCTCCGCCGTTTAGGTTCGCCTTAAATCTGATATAGGTAGAAGAAACCGCCGGAACATCTTTATAGTTAGTAATATTGATAGGCTCAACGTTTCCTGTAGGAATACCAGTTGTTTCGTCTCTCTGTATTGTAAAACCCTCCCCTGATACCGCAGGTCGGGCAAGCCAACCAACAACCTTATATCCCTCCGAGTTGACGAGATTATCGTTGGCGTCGAAAGAAAAATCACCAGCTCTTGTAAAATAGTAGGCACCTTTTTGCTGAGCGTTAGGATTAAGAAGAGTAAAAAATCCTTTCCCTTCCAAAGCTACATCTGTAGTCTTATCCGTATTCATTAGCTCTCCCTGGGTTAATATTGTGTCTGTTGAGGCAAGAATAGAGCCCAATCCTATCTGTATAGGGTTGGTTGTTGTGGTCCCGGCTTTCATAGTTTGAGAAAACAGAGATGCAAATGTAGGCCTTGTTCTTTTATAGCCTACGGTGTTAATATTGGATATGTTGTTTGAAATACTATCTACTCCGTTTTGTTGAGTTAATAGGGCGTTCTCTGACGTGTAAAGTGCTCTAATCATATATTAACCACCCCCTTCAAATACACTTTTTACATTATCCAAATTAATTCTCTGATTTTGGTCTGTAACCAATACTATACCTGCTGAGTCAAATTGAACGGCTACCACCTTTCCGGCATTTTTTTCTATAGGTATTGTGGTGCCGTCAGGTGTAACTGCCGACAAGCTGACGGAATACGTGCCGCTTGGAACATAATTACCTTTATTGTCTTTACCGCTCCAAACAAATTTATGGTTGCCGGCTTTTAGCTCTCCCAAATCTATATTTGCAACATTATTACCCTTTTTATCAACCACACTGACCTTTACATCAGCACTTTTAGCCAAATGAAATTGAACTGGGTCTATTTTAGAACCGCTTACCTTTATGTTGTTTGAATCCGTGGCTATATATTTTCCCAAATACGAGGCTGCATAACTCTTGTCATTTTTATTGAATTTTGAGGATACATTTTTGATCGCACTATTTAAGTTTTGAAGCTGCTCAAGCTGTGAAAAACCTGTATTCTCCTGAATAAATTCATCGTTATTTAACGGGTTTAACGGGTCTTGATACTTCAATTGGGCAATAAGAAGTTTCAAAAATCCATCCTTATCTATTACCCCTTTCGGGTTTTCCACAACATCCTTACTTTTTAAGCTATTTAAAGCGTTTGCACTATTTGCAATTGTTGCAACATCCATACAAAACCTCCTATACGGTTATATCTACTCCCGCAAGCCTGAGATTATTTTTATAAACCGCTTTTTTTGGTGTATCTGAAAATTCTCCGCTTGCCGTACTTTTACCAAATGAACCGAAATTGTGCTCTCCTGTAGCATTTTGTTGGTTTCCACTTGCCATCCCTTGATTTTGCCCGCCTCCGAAACTCGCCTGCTCGTTAAACCCGTTATGAACGTCTATGTGGGTAACTTTGATACCTTGTGAGTTTAGATATGTTTTCAATCCGTCAGTATGAGCATTTATCAATCTAACAACATCTTTATCCTGTGCAGTTATAAAAGCCGAAATATTTTTATCCTTATCCATTTTTATCCTCAATTCCAAAACCCCTATGTGCGGCGGTTCCAATTTTATGGTTACCGTATTGTTAAACGGCGGCTTCATCTTTATCATCTTGTCTATATTTTCAATTACCTTATCCAACGGGTAGTGCGCCGCTACGTTTTTGGCGTTCATATCAACTGCGTGCGTATTACTCAAATTGTGTGCCGATATGTTCAGGGCACTTTCGACCGTATCCTTACTCTTCTTTGTGTTTAATATTTCAACTTCCTTTGAAAACATTTTGGAAACAAACAGGTCTTTTTCAGTCTTCATATTCATATTTATAGGTTTCTTAAGTAATGCTTTATCGTTTATATGAACGTTAACTTTTACGGCTTTATCTTTTGCAAAAACTTTGGCATAGTGCCTGCCAATCGGCTTATCCTGTTTACCATCAGACAAATCTTCCACATCAAAGGATACCACCTTAACGACTTTATTATTTTTAGCATCCCTTAAAGTCTTTATCTTCACGGTTTTATTCTGTTTTTGAACGGTATTTACAACGGTTTGCAGTTGACTATCAAAATTTATCGCAGCATTTTCCGTTGAGCGTACAGTTTGAGAGTTGTTACCTTTTATCTCGTTTGGTTTATTTGAGTTTAATTTTGCTGAAATCTCTTTTTTTGTATGTTTATTATCCTCTTCTGCAACCTTAACCTCTTTTATATTCAACTTCTTCGCATATTTATCCTTTATACTATCGGCACTTAATTTTCTGTCTTTGGTGCCTGCTGCATCTGCTTTTAAGCTTACATCATCCGTATTTTTCTGATTTCTAACTGCAATATTTATGTTTGTTTCTACGGATACCTTTTTTTTAGCATTTTTTATGCTGCCTTTTTTGCTTGTTTCTAAAACGCTACTTAGTTTTAAGTTTTTAACCTTTTTGTCATCTTGAGCAACCATTACTTCTGCCTCATTCGTGTTGGGTTTCTTTACGTTTTCAATATTCTTTTTTTCAACAATATACTTTTTATTATCCGTTATTTTTTTGTTTATAGCTATTTTTGGGATTTTTTCGTCTGTTTTTACTTCTTTAAATTTCAAAACGATTTTAGGCTTATTGTCACTCTTTTTAGACATAGTCTTATTAATATTTTTTAGAGAGTCGGTGTTTTTTGTCTTTGTCAAAACGATTCTTTTCTCACCTTCTGTTTTCGGGTTTTTCAAAAATTTACCAATGCTGTCTTTAACGGATGCCCCCTTTGTCTTGGCAGATTTTGTTTTGTCTTTGGCGTTCTTTTTAAAATTAGCTTTTTCTATGTTCTCTTTAGTTTTTGCAGCCCCATTTTCAATAGATTTCGGTTCTGTTTTTTTCAGCACAACAATTTTGCCCGCCTCTTTTTCAGTAACGATTGCGGCTAACTTTCTGTCAGCCTCACCTTCATTCTTTAAAGATTTCTTTTTACTGCCTTTGACAGACTTGACATCCGTTTTTGCAGTGCCCGTCTTTTGAGAAGCAACAAACATATGCGGGCTTGAGGCAGAGGAACTTTTTGACTTATCATCTATTTCGCGCTTAGTTTTATGCTCCTCATCCTTCGATTTTTGCTTAATATTGTCCGTTATGCTCGAATGTTTGACAGTGTTTTCTCCATTAAAGGTCTTATCAAGCACCTTCTTAAAAGAAGAGTCTCTTGTTTTTACACTTTTTTTACTTGATAAGCTCTCCTTTGGGAGTATATTCTCAATCGGCAGAGATTTAATCATACTTCCACCTCACAATTCACCTATGGTGGAAGTAGCAAAAAATGTTCCTAAAAAGGAGGTTGAAAATGAAATTATCAAGCAGTGTTCAAATGAAACAGATGGACAAAGAGGCTATAAAAACCGGCATACCGGACATTGTTTTAATGGAAAATGCGTCGGTTAAGTCATTTTTTCAAATAAAAAACAGATATGAAAATATCGAAGGGGCTTTAGCCGTAGCTTTTGTTGGGGTTGGAAACAACGGAGGCGATGCAGTTGCCATATCCCGCCATCTATACAATAACGGTGCGAACGTTTTTATCTATATGTTAACAGACGAAGAAAAACTCAACGCCTCGCCCAAAACAAACTTCGAAATAGTAAAAAATATGGGCATTCAGTATAAAATTGTTAAAAACGAAAGCGATTTTAATGAAGAAATTATTAAAGAAAGCGATATTATAATAGACGGCATCTTCGGCATAGGATTATCAAGAAACGTTGAAGGTATATTTAAAAAGGCGATTGAACTTATTAACGATTCGGACGCATTTATTGTGAGTGTTGACATACCGTCGGGCATAAAAGCCGATAGCGGAGAGGTAATGGGGGCAGCAATAAGAGCCGACTTAACAACTACGTTCGCACTGGCAAAACCCGGTCACTTTCTCTATCCCGGCAGAGAGTATGCAGGAGAGGTTGAAGTGGTGGATATAACAACACCCAAATATATCTTAGATGACTTCAATGCAGATTTTTACGCCATAGAAAAAGAAGATATTTCAATAAACTTCAGAGAGCCGACATCACATAAAGGAACATACGGTCATTTGAATATAATAGGCGGCTCAAAAGGCAAATCAGGAGCAGTCATATTGGCTTCAAAAGCTGCATTAAGATGCGGAACAGGCCTTGTAAGCGCTACTATTCCTAATTCAATCAATACGGCTTTTGAATCAAACATTGTTGAAGCTATGAGCTATCCGGTGGGAAATTCAGATGAAAAAACATTTTCGGATAAAGATATATCTGAAATTTTGGACTTTGCAAAGGATAAAGATGCAATAGCTTTCGGTATGGGGTTAGGAGTAAACGACTCGACGAAAAAGTTGGCAAAGTATATCTTGAGAATAGACAAGCCTCTTTTGATAGATGCGGACGGAATCAACTGTCTATCCGAAAATGTGGAACTGCTAAAGGCAAGAAAAGCGCCTACGGTACTTACGCCTCACCCCAAAGAGTTTGCAAGATTAACAAATTTAACCGTAAAAGAGGTTATAAAAAGCAGGCTTTCCATTATCAGAGAATTTTCAAGCGAACACAATACCATACTTGTTTTAAAAATGGCAGACACGCTTATTTCAACCCCTCAAGGAAAAATTTACATAAACACAACGGGAAACCCAGGACTTGCAACCGGAGGCAGCGGTGATATTTTGAGCGGAATGATAGCATCCTTTTTGGCTCAAGGGTACGAACCGCTCCAATCCTGCATAAACGGTGTTTTTTTACATGGATTGGCTGCCGATTTGGCTTACGATGACGGTTTCAGCTGCGAAAGTTTAACTCCGCAGGATGTAACTGAATATATAAACGAAGCCATTGTTGAAATAACCGGATAATTTTTACGGGATACAGGCGGAAATCGAATCATCTTTAGAGCAGTAGCACACCCTGTTTCTGCCTGACTCCTTTGCTTTATAAAGGGCATCGTCAGCTCTTTTAATAAAGCTCTCCATCTTTTCTTTGGAATCAAGAGAGGTAACACCTGCCGATATTGTTATATTAATCGTCAAATCACGTATGTTTATTGTCTTGCTTTCAATTGCCCTTCGAAGTTTGTCAGCTGCCACACAAGCATTCTCCAAACCTGTATGTGGCATAACAACGCAAAACTCCTCTCCGCCAAATCTTCCCGCTACGTCGGCTTGTCTGATGGAAGAGTTTATGAGCTTTGCAACCTCTTTTAAAACCTCATCGCCTATAAAATGTCCGTATGTATCGTTTACAACTTTAAAGTGGTCGATGTCAATCATCAAAAAAGAGAGTTCGTTTTCATACCTTATAGATGAAGAAAACAGGTGATCTAAAATCTTAAAAAGTGTTCTTCTGTTGTATAATTTTGTCAAATAATCCAGTTCTGACTCCTCTTTAAGCCTTTTAACCAGTTTTCCCCTGTTAACGTTAGCCATAACTCTTGCGTAAAACTCAACCAAATTGTACGGCTTTGATATAAAATCATCCACGCCGCTTAAAAACGCTTTTTCCATCATCTCGGTTTTGGTTTTGTCAGAGGATGCCGTAATGCCTATGATGGGAATATATTCAAAGCGTGAATCTTTTTTTAGTGCCTTGGCTATTTGAAATCCACTTGCTCCGGTCAAATGCAAATCAAGGAGTATGGTGTCAACATTTTCTCCTTTCAGCAGAACCTCTATAGCTTCCTCTCCGCTATAAACACTCACAGGCTTTAAGTGTTTCAGTTTAAGCTGATGAGATATGGTATGGTTTTGAAGTTTTGAATCCTCCACAACCAGAACAACACCCTTGTTTATCTCTCCTTTAAAAAAATCGTTTAAATACTTATACAGTTCTCCTGATTTGAATGGTTTTTTCAAATAATCAAATGCTCCGTAATCGAAAGCGCTGTTTTGAAAATATTCATCCTCGCTTGCCGTCAAAATAACAACAGGCAAATTTTCCATCTCTGGTTTTTGTTTGATTTTTTTGATG
>WGCD01000010.1 GCA_015493995.1 Desulfurellaceae bacterium | reverse complement strand
GGCATCGAGGCGTTGATGTACGATAAATTGATGGTTGTTCTATCGGGATTTTCATACGATAGATTCATAAAGAAAGTTATAGAGGATATGGGCATAGAAAAAAACGACAAAATAATCGATTTCGGAAGCGGCACCGCTAAAAATATCTGCCTGATGAACGAATATACGAACAATCTTATTGTCGGCTTGGATATAGGCTCAGAAATGCTTTATGTAAGCAAAAAGCGATGCAGAGAGCATAAAAACGTTAAAATTTTCTATCATGACATAAGAAGCAAAACACCGTTTGTAGAGGAATTTGACAAAGCATTCATATCTTTTGTGCTGCACGGATTCATCGACAGCCAAAGAAACGAGATTATTAAAAACGCTTATGAAGCTTTAAAACCAAAAGGAAAGTTCTGTATTCTCGATTACAACGAATTTGATTTGAATAAAAAGAATCCGTTTGTCAGATGGGTTTTTAAATACGGTGAGTGTCCCCTTGCAAGCGAGTTCATAGGTATTGATTTAAAGAAAAAATTAAAAGAGGCGGGCTTTAAGCACTTTGAGGAGCATCTGTACTACTCAACCCTTGTGAGGCTTTTAATTGCTGAAAAATGAGATAAGACTTATATTGTCGGGAAAAACCATAAAAGAGCCTCAAAGATTTGATTCTTTGGAAGCGATTTATAAGCATTTAAACTTGGATAGTAAAAAAAATAAAGTCATTGATGCACAGTTGAAATATATTGAGGAGTGCAACGTAACGGTTATCGACTATTTTTGTGAAGACTACCCGGAGAGTTTAAGGGATTTGGAAAATCCGCCGCTTGTTTTATACATAAAGGGAAAACTTAAATCAATGCAGCTTCCGCTTGCCGTTGTAGGCACACGATACCCGTCGGGCTACGGAGAAAAGTGTGTTAAATATCTGATTCCGTACCTCGTCAAATCGGGCTTCGATATCATAAGCGGTATGGCAAGAGGCATAGACGCCCTGTCTCATACAGAAACAATAAAAAACAAAGGATATACGATAGCTGTTTTGGGCAGCGGAATAGATGTTATTTATCCTCAAGAAAATAAAAAATTGTATGAAAAAATTGAAAAAAACGGCTGCATTATATCGGAATTTCCACCAACAACAAAGCCTGTGAGATACAACTTTCCGTTAAGAAACAGAATTATAGCTGCCCTTTCAAAGGGAACGCTTGTTATTGAGGCAGATATAAAAAGCGGTTCTTTGATTACGGCAAGATTGACAGAAGAGCTTTCAAAACCCGTCTTTGCGGTTCCCGGCGAGATATTTGCAAAAAGAAGTAAAGGAACCAATAAGCTCATATCTCAGGGTGCGACAATAGTCAACGATATCGAGTCTATCCTTTCATATTTTTATATAGAGCTAAAAAGAGAGATTGAGAAAACAAAGGAAGAAAAAAAATTCAATCTTTCCGACAAAGAAACAAAAATTCTAAAAGCCATTACGGGCGACATGTCGATAGACGAGCTTATGATAAAGACAGGTATGACCATATCCGAGTTGAACGATGCGCTTTTTGACCTTGAAATAAAGGGTTTAATAAGGCATACTCCCTCGGATATGTATGAAAAATTGTAGATTTAAGGAGAAAAATCGTTATGAATTTGGTTATAGTGGAATCTCCGGCAAAAGCAAAGACAATATCCAAGTTTTTGGGGAAAAAATACAGTGTGATTGCCTCATACGGACATATAAGGGATTTGCCGCAAAAATCGTTCGGTGTTGACATAGAAAACGGCTTTAAACCGAAATATGTTGTGCCGAAGGATAAGAAACCTATAGTTGACTCCATTAAAAAATCATCCAAAGATGCCAATGTCGTTTATATAGCAACAGACGAAGACAGAGAAGGAGAAGCAATTGGGTGGCACATAGTAAATGCGGCTAAAATAGACGAAAGCAAAATCAAAAGAATAGTTTTTCACGAAATAACAAAGTCGGCAATCACAAATTCGATAGAGTCATATCGCTCAATTGATATAAATATGGTCAACTCCCAGGAAGCAAGAAGAATTTTGGACAGAATCGTGGGTTATAAGCTATCCCCCCTTCTGGCAAAAAAGATACAGAAAGGGCTGTCAGCCGGACGCGTTCAGTCGGTTGCCCTAAAGCTAATAGTTGACAGGGAAGATGAGATACAAAAGTTTATCCCGCAAGAGTATTGGACAATTCATATTATTTTTGAGGGAAATATCAACGCCCTATTGTATAAAGTTGATTCAAAATCGTTGGGCAAACTTGATATTAAAACGCAAAAAGAGGCGCAAGAAATAGCCGAAAAAATAAAAAAAGAGCAATTTAT
>WGCD01000009.1 GCA_015493995.1 Desulfurellaceae bacterium | reverse complement strand
TCTGCATACCGTCTGCAAGCATCGTTTTCATACCGTTTTTAACAGCGGTTTCTCTAATGGTTTTTGCGTCCGCTTTTTTTATAATCATTCTTTTTATTTCCTCTTTTATGTCAAGAAGTTCGAATATCCCGATTCTTCCTGAAAAACCGCTATTTTTACAAACCTCACACCCGCTGCCTTTTTCATAAAACTCTATGTCTTCGCCGTATAGCTGTAAAATTTCCCTGATTTGCGTCGGCGTTTTTACCTTTGTTTTGCAGTTGTCACACACCTTTCTTACAAGCCTTTGACCAATGACAAGCAGCAGTGACGATGCCAATAAAAACGGCTCAATTCCCATATCTATCAATCTTGCAAGCGTGGTTGATGCGTCGTTTGTATGGACAGTAGATAAGACCAAATGCCCGGTTAAAGAGGCAGCTATTGCTGTTTTTGCTGTTTCTGAATCTCTGATTTCTCCAACCAAAACAACATCGGGGTCCTGCCTTAAAAAGTATTTGAGAGCATTTGCAAATGTTAAATCAAGTTTCGGATTGACCTGAACCTGTGTTATCCCGTCTATTCTGTATTCGATAGGGTCTTCTATTGTTATTATGTGTTTGTCTCTTGTTGCGATTGCCTTGAGTGCCGCATAGAGGGTTGTTGTTTTTCCGGAGCCAGTAGGTCCTGTTACAAGTATGATTCCGTTTGGATATTTAAGTTTACCCAAAAAAAGCTCTATATCTTTTTCGTCCATACCTATATCAGAAAGCCCCAAAAGCTCATTTGAGGTATCAAGTATTCTTAAAGCCGCTTTTTCACCCGTTATGCTCGGAACAATAGAAACCCTTATGTCTATGCTTTTTGTTCCGACATTTACCCTGATAGCTCCATCTTGAGGTCTTCTTGTTTCCGCAACGTCGAGATTAGCCATAACCTTTATTCTTGAGATGACAGCCTCTTGAATACTTTTTGCATATTTCTTGTAATCAAATAAAGCTCCGTCAACCCTCAATCTTATGACAAAGTTATCCTTTAACCCTTCAAAGTGTATATCGCTTGCATTTTGCTGAACGGCTTTCACTATGGTTTGGTTGACAAGCTTAACAATGGGAGCATCGGTATATGAAACACCTATGATGTTGTCTTCGTCCGTTATCTCTCCGCTTTCTTCCTCGTTCTGGGCTGTTTCTTCTTCAAGCATATCATAAATATTCTCCATAGCCATCAATAGGTCTTTCTTTGCTTTTATTTCGACCTTCGGCTTAAATCCCAAGCTAAGCGCCATAAAATCGGCTTTTTTTATACCGTTATCATTGACAGCCCAAAATTTAATAACACCGTTCTCATAGCCTACGGGAACAAATTCGCTTCTGTCTGTAAACTGCTTGTATGCGTTGATTATACGATTATCAAGACTTCCAAACTCAATTTTTTCCATTGTTTTTCCCATCAAAAGCGTTAATGTCGCTTTGATTGTTTATAGTCTTTACCGATAAAAATATCAAAAGATTTGTTTTAGATGCACTGGTTTTGTTGTATTTAAACAAGCCGCCCAAGACTGGAATGGAAGATAAAACAGGAACTCTTTGCTCCTTTTTCTCTTTGTCATTTTCAATCAATCCGCTTATTAAGATTTTGTCTCCGTCATCCAAGGCTATTTTTGTAGTTGTGCTTCTTGTCAATGTTACGGGAGCTACAGAATTGCCGACCATAACGTTTTCTGTCACCTTTTTTACGTTCAAAGTTGTATCCATAATTATTTTTTTGCCGTTAACGTGCGGCAGTATGGTCAATTTAACACCTACATCTTTGTAGTCGTATGTATATATGGGGTTACCGTTTGAATCATATTTCTGGCTTGTCAGGTATGGTCTGTTTTCACCGACAAAGATACTTGCTTTTTGATTATCCAGAGTTACTATTCTCGGGTTTGAAACAATGTTTATGTCGTTTTTTGTTTTTAAGGCATTCAATAAAGCTCCGAGAGTTGCAAACTTAACACCGTTATAGCTTACGACATTACCCAAAATCCCCAAGCTAAAACCGTTTGGCAGCGGAGCAAGTTCTCCTTTTCCAATTATGGTGTTCTCTAAGTTTCCCAAATTACCCGTGTTTGAGTTGCCAACATATCCGACAGAACCGCTCTTTTTTGCCAAAGCCGACCATTCAACGCCAAACTCCGACAAATTGGAGAGCGACGTTTCTATAATCAGGGCTTCTATATATACCTGTTTTCTCGGCACATCCAACCTTTGAATCAAAGAACTCACACGGTTATAGATAGAAGGCGTTCCTATAACAATAATTGAGTTTGTGGCTTCGTCGTAAGAGATAGAGGTATTTTTGAAAGTAGGTGTTTTGGAGAGTAGTTTGACTATAACATTGTAAACATCTTTGGCAACGGCATTCTTTAAATAAAAAACCTTCTGGGATTTCTGAGATTCAGTCTTTTTAATTATTTCGTTAACAAGTTTCTGTATGTATGGAAAATCACTTTTCCTTGCTGCTATAATCAAGGAATTGCTTGCATTTTCACTTAAAACTACGGGTGAGTACGAACTGCCTTTTTTTCTTTTAAGTTCGACAAAGAATTTATTTAACTCCGATGCAACCGCACTGCTTGAAGCATTTTTGATAGATATGAGCTTGGTTATTATTTTATTTGATGAATCCATAGTTCTCAGCAGTTTTTCAACCTGTTTTATTCTGTCTTTTGTGTCGGTAACAACAATAACGTTTAATGTAGGTATGATATCTATGCTACCGTATGGAGAAACGAGGTGCCGTAGGGGTATGCCGAGTCTGTCTATACTTATATTTTTAAGACGAATAACAACGGTTGAGAGGGTGTTTGGAGGTTTGGATATGTCTGTTGTGTATTTACCACCTATTTCTCTAACGGAAGAGGAGCGTATTATTAAAATCGTGTTTCCCTCTTTAACCGGTACAAGTCTGTTTTCTTTTAATACGGAGTAAAATATTTTCATCAAGTCATTGTTGCTTAATTCATTCGGAGAGTAGAGGGTAACCTTTGCGGACATGGGAATACTTCTTTGAGAGTAGGTTATACTCTGCCTTGTTTTTGCCGAAACAAATTTAATGAAATCAACCAGACTTATGTTTTCAAAACGGGCACCGGGCACATTTGAACTGTTTTGCGCAACGGAGCTTCCAACAAACATAAAAACCAAAAGCAAAAACACCGTAAAAGTTTTTAAATACCTCATTTTCATCCCCTCTATTTTATATCCACAAAAATGGTTTTTTTCCTTCCGTTTCTTATAATATCCAGATTAACGTTTGTCATACTTCCTATTTGGGAATACAGGCTCATTATTTTTTGAGGACTTGTCGTTGCCTCACCGTTAATACTAACCACAACATCGCCTGTCCTTAAACCGATTTTTCTCAATACGGAGTTTGGTGCAATATAGTTAATTCTGTAGCCTACAGCTTTCTGATTCTTGAATACCGGAACAATATTTATCTGCCTGAAAAGCGTGTTTATATTTCCGACTCGCTTTAAAATATTTTTTGAAACGGTTATCTTTTCAACATTAGAGGAAATATATAAAGGTTTTGAGTATGTTACCGACAGCTTTTTTCCGAATATCGACAACTGCTTGGTCATACTCGGAAATTCAAACTTCTTAACCTCTTTTGTTTTTTTATTTTTCAGATAAACACCGTCTTTCTTAATTTCATCAAGAACCCAAACGCCATCTATTCCTTTATCCTTAGTTACTATGGCAACAGGCTTAGAACTTTTCTTAAAAAGAGCCATAGGAGAACTTCCGGAAACAAAACCCACCAATCTGTAGCCGTTTATGCTGGATGCAACCTTAATATTTTTTTCGATTCTACTGCTTTTTTTACCAATTTCCGCACCAAAAACATTTTCGGATAAAATAACCTTTTCTATATTTTCATATCTCGGCTTGTTGCTGTAATCTGATTTAACGACAGCAGAACCGTGTTTTATTTGCACGGGCAGTTCACAGCGTACCAATCCGCTTATAAAATAGGCAAAAGCGATGCCCAGTAAAGCAGATATTGCATAGGCAATATATTTTTCAATAAAATCACTTTTCATTTGCTTGTTTTTTCACCTCAAATGGAGAAGTTTTCTTTTATTTTTCCTATTTTAACAACACCCATAAGCCTTAACACACCCGACTTCATAAATCCTTTGGCAACCAGTTCAAAATCACCTTTTATCTCAAGCTTATTTATGCTAATACCGTTTTTTTTGTACGTAATATCAAGATACAGCCTGTCTGAACCGTTAAATCCTTTTAAAAACGATGACATACTGCTATCCAAAAACTCACTCAACATATCTGTCTTAAACGTACCGCTGATAAAGTATCTGTCTTTATTCTTGTTAATTTCAAAAGCAGCATTTTCATTATTAATTTGAACCGTTATATGCGCCAGTTTGGAATTTAATAAAAGCCCTAAAGGATAAAATTTGATTTTACACTTGTCAATCTTAGCCGTCTTGTTTTGTAAAACTATTTCTATATTGTTTAAATCCAGATCTAAAAGATTGGCTTTTTCAATGTTATATGTGAGCGTAATTTTGCTTTTTTGAGCAAGTTCATCTATGGCTGTTTTGTATAGTTTTTGATATGGCATAAAAACTATCAGAAAAATCAAAAAAAACAGAAGGAAAATTGCTGTATTTGCGACTTTTTTCATAGCTTTTTCCTTAACACCATACTCAAATCAATAAGGTTTGAATTTGAGAAATTTCTTTTCACTATAAATTTTACAATTTCAATATTGCCGTAACTTTCAACGGTTTTAAAAATTCCGACAAGCTGCGGCAGATTTAAGCCTACAATCTTTATGCGTGCGCCGTTATCCACTCCAGTTGAATTAACGGAAACTATTTTTGTTTTTATGCCGTTTAATGTCTCAAGGCGTTGAACAAAGAGCAGTATATTGGAGTTGAATCTGTGTTTTGAAGAGCTATTGTGTTTGATTTTATAGTATAAAGCTACAACTTTTTTATACTCAGCCTTCTTAGCTGATATTTTGGAGTTAATAGATTTAATGCTTGAGTTAAGCACAACAAGAATAAGAAAAATTGCAAAAACGGTTATGCCTACGGCAAAAATCAGAGCGTCTTTTTCTTTTGCTTCTATCCTCATATCACTCTACCGCCGAGTATGTTAATGTAAACAGCAGCTTGCCGTTTTTAGAAGAACTGCTTTGAATTGTAAATTTTTTACCAATGATATTATTGAGATTTTGAGCATATTTAACTAAAGACGCATAGCTGTCTATTTTACCCCTAATCTTTATTCCGTTCCTGTCAAAAGAAAGGTAGTCTATCTTCACTTTAGCGCTCTCTTTGGCTTTGCTGAGTGCATAGATGAGCTTTAAAGGAGGGATACCGCCTGAATTTGTCGAAGAAGACTCGGCTTTGTATAGCAGTACGCCGTATGGGTCTGAGTAGTGCTTATTTCCAAGGGCTTTTTTGTATAGAACGTCGATTTTTTTGTTTATAAGTTTTAGTTCGCTGCTGTAGGATGAATACCTTAAAACTCCCCCTATTATAAACACAAGCAGTGCAACGCCAAGCAAAATGAACCGTGAGATTTTCCAACTTTCAAAACCGATTTTTGAGCCCTTGCTGACAGGCAGATGAATCCTATGTGCTGACTTTGAAACAATCAATGAGTTTATGTTGTTTATGAGTTTTTGTTTTGAATATTTGATTTTCTCAAATTTTTTGTCCTTTTCAACTCTTTCTTCAATCAGACATTCGTCTCCAAGAGTGTAGTGTTTTAAACCTGAATCGTCATAAATTGCACAAACGCTTTCACCTTCATATATAAAGCTCTTTTTTGAATTGATATGTAAATATACGGCAAACGGTGTGGTTATCACATCTGCTTTTTCAAGGATGTTTTTAAACTCTTCCGGTATTTTATCCAAAAAAAAGAAGTAGCCAATAAGCGGAAGAAAACCCGATACGTACCCGACAAAGCCGTTATTTACGGGAAAGGTACTTTTGGCATAAGCCTCAATTGTCAAATAAGCTCTTCTTTTTGATACTATCTCACTTTGAAAAAAGAAAAAATACTCATCGGGAATCACGGCGTATATATAACAATTGTCCAAATCGGAACAGTCTGTTATCCTGCCTGTTTTATCGTAAAACTCAATACTGTCCTCATTTAAGAAAGCTATAACCTCTTTATTCATAAAACCCTTTGCCTTCAAAATATTTAATCAATCTTGATTTTTTTGAATCTCTCGATATGACAGCGGTGGCATAACTATTTATATCGTTAATGACAACATTTATTCTAACGGCAAACAGATTGCTTGTTGTGGTTATGAAAGGTTGAATTTTTAAATAATTCTTATCGCTAATGCAGCCGACGTTTCTTATTTGAGTTATATTCTGAAACGGCTTTTTTTCTCTATATTTAATTATATCCTCCGCACAGTCGGCAATTTCCGGCAAATAAGCCTCTATCACCTTTTTTGATGCGAAATTTATGTTGATTTTACCAGAAGTGTTCTCTACTGTAAAGAAATTGTGAAATATACTGGAAAACGTTCTCATTCCGTAAACAAAATCAATCTCTTTCAAAGAAAAAAAAGCTCCCTTGATGGGTTGATAGCCAAGCTCATAATCACCATAACTTTTATCGCCCTTTATCCACAAAAGAAGTCTTTTGAAATACTCAGGCACATCCGCATTTGCATCTTTAAAAATAGTGCTTGCGGCTATTTGAGTTCTTATTACGAGCTTCGAGTCCTTGTTTTTAATGTTGTTGATGTCTATTTTGGCGTTTAGAGGGATAATTTTCATAGAAACAACCGTATTTTTGTTTACCCTAAATGGGGGCAGGTCTGCCCAATCGTCGTTGATTGAATCATATTTATTGTCGTCACTATCGAGCAGCTTCACGGCAACCTTTATAGCAGAGTGTATATAAAAAGCGGATTGATTGTTTACATACAACTGTTCGGAATAATCGTAGTCTTTGGATGCCCACTGTTCTATGCTTATAACTCCGCCTACAACTACAGCCATTATCAAAAGAACCATAATGAGGACGGCTCCCTCTTTCTTTATCACATCATTCCCCTGACGGTAAAAACATACTTTTTTGAGTTATTGGCAAATAGATATATGCGAATAATATCCGAAACAGAATCAACCCAGTCGCCTTTTGAATAAAACTTAAAGTCAATTTTCTTAAACATATCGGTTAAGTATATGCTCATATCCACGCCTGCCGATTCGTTTGTTTCTTCTCTGACCAGATATCGTTTGTTACCCTTGCTTTTAATATAATAAGAAACAGTAACAGGAACGCTGCCGGCAAACTTGAGAGAGTCGGTTGTTTTGAATGTTAGTTTTTTTACACCGAAAGCATTGCTTAAGCTAAAACTGCCTATTTTACATCTTATATCTCTATCCATAAGCGATATTGTTTTTGAAACAATTTGAGTTGATGAGGTATGCTTAAAAGCGTATGTTCTTGTGTCGATAACATTTTTAAATATATCAAACAGACCGATTATAATAATGCTGCTGATAGCTATAGCAACAAGTATCTCAAGAAGTGTAAAACCTTTTTGCTTAGTAGTAGAAAACATATTCAATCTCTGTGCTGCCCTTCTTAAAAACCCAGTTGACCTTGACGATATTGTGAAATCCTAAAGGAGTTTTATCAACTTTATAAGAATCAATACCACCGGATTCTATTTCTTTAAAACCAACGGTTGTATCCGGAGGATAATCCCAATTTAAATAAATAAATCCGGTTGAAGCCAAAACCAGATTAAACCTGTTCCTTGCATAATTTTCCATAAAAAGAGACTGATTTAGGAGGGTGTATGCACCAACAGAAACAATGGCAAAAACAACAAGAGCAATTAAAACCTCAAGCAGACTAAAGCCCTCTTTATTCAATTTCAAACCTCAATAAAAGCGGATATGAAACAATTTTTTTATCACCGAAAAGGGTGAAAGATACCTTATCCATAATGCCCGTAGGATAAACAAAAAATATGTACTTTTCTGTGTCTTGATATAGCGAATTGACTTTAACGTCGAAAACATCTTTTGAAATATAGAACAGCTTCTTATTAAAATGGATGTTGTTTGAGCCTTTCAATCCCCAAATCACTTGCGGCAAGCCGCTTCTTTTTGCTTTTTTGTATGCAAGCTGAACAATGGAATTCAGCTTATCCACATCTAAGTTTTTTTTTGGTTTAAAAATATTAATGCTAACAGGCGTTAAATAGAAAAAAACAATCGATAGAATTGCCAGAGCTATCAACAGCTCGACCAACACAAAACCTCTCAATGTATCTCCCAGCTTTTTATGTCGGCGTTAACACCGCTTCCGCCCTCTTTGCCGTCTGCTCCAAGCGATATAATTTCATAAGGTCTTGAGTTGTCTCCGGGAGAACGGTAAATATAGGGATTGCCCCAGGGGTCTTTGGGAACGCTGCTTGAGTCCAAATATCCGCCCTCCTTGTAGTGCTTCGGTATAGGCGGTATCGAAGGCTTTTGAATAAGTGCCTTTAAACCCTGCATCGTTGTAGGATAGACACCGTTATCCATTTTATACATTTTCAAAGCGGTTTCTATTGCCATTATGTCGTTTTTTGCCTTTGCAACCCTTGCTTCATCGGGTTTTTGCATAATCTTAGGCACAAGAAATGTAGCCAAAATTCCGAGTATTACTATAACTATCAACAACTCTATCAAAGTAAAACCTTTTTTCATTTTTTCACACCCCTTGTTTTTTAATTATTTGAAACGTTATCGAGAAGCTCATCCCAGTTTGTTGTTTTTGCAAAATTTAACCGATTATAATAATAACTCTGTTCACTGTAAACGGTCGGATTGCAAAACCATATTGTCAAACCGTAAATCTTATCTGCACCGTATCCGTTATATCCGTTTGCTATAACGGCTTGGCTTAAATTGTCAAACACGTTTTGTGCAGCACTCTTTATATCGGCTGTCATATTGTCGTTTGCAGAAAGTGCACTGCATAAATTACCCAAATCTGCATAGCTGTAATCAGAATTACCAACGTTAAATCTTTGCAAGAGTGTGTCGCTATCGGCATAATTTTTAATCGTAGAAGAAACAGACGAATTGTCCCAACTATTCAGTATGCTTTTTGCAAGCTCGTCTATGCTTTTTGCCAGATTGCTTATTTTTGACAAATCAATTGCAGATTGTGTTGTCGGTTGAGAATAGTTTGAGTAGAAGCTGGCGTAGTATTCAACTATCTTTTTGGCTATAGTCTGCGAATTCGAGTTTGGATAGTTCTCCATATAGGCTACAATATCATCATAGGGCCACCCGTCAGCCGGCTCTGAATTTTCGGAAGATACCAATATATCAGCGCAATCTTTTATTTCATACGCCACCTCAACCATATTCATCAAACAGGCATCTATACCTAAAATATCTATCTTTTTACCCAAAATGCCGGAAATATTATCCATAGCTGAGGCAAAATTAGGCACCGACATAATGTCACTGTTTGTTTCATCTTGCAATAAATCCCTGCTCAAACTTTTCGGATTTACGGATTCAAAGCCCAAGCCGTGATCCCAGATTACAATTAAATAATGCTCGGCAGGAAAGTCATTTTTAACCCATTTCCCGAAATCCGCCAACGTTGATGTTTGAGCCATATCCAATTCACCAAGATTTTCAAGTTTTTCTTTTTCGAACCGTTTAATGAAATATCTTCCAGCTGCGGTATATAGTCCGTCTTGTTCAACAATAACGTTGACATCTTTATTAGAACCCACGTTTTCCATTTGAGCTATATTTAATCCTGCTATACTGTTTAAGGAGTTATCGGCATCCATATAGACGGCAAATGTCCACAACTTTTTCAAAATAATCTGTGAGCTTGCAGCAGCCCAAGAGCTATGAGAGTTTGTTGAAGCCTTAACAATAATGTAATACTTTCCTCCGTAATAGCTTATAAGGTTTTGGTATTCTTGGGTTTGATTATCCAACACCACTTCAACCAAGCCTCTTGAATTATCTACGTATGCCTGATAAAACTCATAGTCATCCGACGATAAATCTGCATCCCTCGATAAAAACAGACCTATATGATATTGAGGGGATTTAGTGCTGACTTCAAAATCTATAGTTATTTTAGACGGCGGGTTGGTTTCTGAAATTGTGTAATTATCCGAAGCGTTATCAATCTTAAATTGTATAGACCTGCCGTTTATTGATATTCTGTATCCTCTTGTGCTGCTGCCGGAGCTGCCGCCTCCACCCCCGCAAGAACTTACAATTAAAATCACGCTTATTAAAAGAATGCATAATAAAGCCTTTTTCACATTTAGCTCCCTTTTAAAAATTTCATAGTATCCTACAATCAAATATTAAAAAAATCAATGCCAATTTAACATATAAAGTTCAGGGAAACCTATAAATATATATTCTTGACAAAATTCAAATCTTTCTTAGAATGCTTTCTGCAATATGCCAGCGTAGCTCAGGGGTAGAGCAGCTGATTCGTAATCAGCAGGGCGTAGGTTCAAATCCTATCGCTGGCTCCAGCTTTTTTAATTTGCCGTCTCATAAATTCAATAGGCCTATTAAACAAACAAAGGCGGCTTAGCCGCCTTTGTTTGTTATGTTTGTTCTTCCTTGTTCTTTTTTCTTCGTTATTTAGTCTTTTAGCCTTATCCTTTTTGCCTTCTTTATCCCTATAAACTTCCTTTTAACTGCAAACCCAAGCATAGCAAACAGTATGAAAAGAAGAC
>WGCD01000008.1 GCA_015493995.1 Desulfurellaceae bacterium | reverse complement strand
GTTGAAGATGAAGAAGAAGATTTTTAGTGTAGCTTTGGGTGTTTTGTTGTTAATGGGTGTACAGTTTGCTGCAAATGCACACCAGGCAGATAATTCAAACACTGCAAACAGCACAATGATGCAAAATAGCCAAGGTAACAGCGGCATGATGAATAATAATTCCAATCAAAAAAATGGAATGCAAAACGGAAACATGATGGGCGGCAATCAACAAAACAACAACAGAATGCAAAACAACAAACACAATATGATGATGAACTCTGCTCGTAAAGGCATGATGAAAAAGCAAGGAATGAATAACAATCAGAACGATATGATGCAAAACAAACCTGACGGTATGATGAATAATACAAAAGAGTCGAGAAAGATGATGGGAAACGGGAATATGATGCGTAAAAATCAAGGTATGATGAACAATAACCAATAGGGCGCTTGATTGTGTCCTATTGGCTTTACAGGAGGGTGAGTTATGGAAGATAGAGCTTTCTCAAAAGAAAACATTAAACACTATGAAGCGCACAAAACACTCAAAACAGCTCAAGGACATTTGAATGCGGTCGTAAAAATGATTGAGAATAATCGTTACTGTATAGACATTTCTACTCAACTGATGGCTGTTGTGTCTCTTCTAAAAAAAGCCAATATGCAAATTTTAAGCAAGCATATGGAAACCTGCGTAAAAGATGCCGTTTTATCCAAATCCAAGGAAAATATAGACGAAAAGATTGAAGAAATAAAAGAGGTAATCAAATACCTAAATAAAATCTGAGGAGGTTAAAATGAATTACGGTTACAAAAAAGAGGTAAGCTTTGGATTCGAGGAGGCTGTTGAAAAAATAACAGAAGAATTAAAAAAGGAAGGTTTTGGAATTTTATCGACGATAGATATGAAAGAAACATTAAAAAAGAAATTGGATGTCGATATTGAAGAGTATAAAATTATGGAAGCCTGCAACCCACCGAACGCTTATAAAGCCATTCAAACGGAGCAAGACATAGGTTTGATGCTGCCGTGCAACGTTATTGTGTATAAAAAAAGCGGCAGAGTTTTTGTCAGTGCTATCCTTCCAACGGTTATTATGGGAACAATCAATAATGAGAATTTGCAGAAAATAGCGGCAGATATCGAAAACAAACTGAAAAAGGCAATTGACAATGTTTAAAATATAGTGGGAGTAGTAGATGTATATGTATAGGTGTCACAAATGCGGTATGGAATATAATGCTCCGGGGAAATGTGAAATGGACGGTGCTAAACTTGTCAAAATCAACGAGGGTGCATCGAAGAAACATAGCCACGCGAATTCCAATAATAATACAAAACACCACGATCATACACAACAACATAAAATGATGGTGGAAGATTTTAAAAAGAGATTTGTTGTATCGACCGTTATCACCATACCTATATTAATACTATCCCCTTTGGTGCAAGGTTTTTTGCACATTAACATAAGTTTTTTAGGTGATAAATATCTCCTTTGGGCGTTGTCGAGTTTTATTTTTTTCTATGGCGGTTTGCCGTTTTTGAAAGGCATCTATGAGGAGTTGAAAAATAAACAGCCCGGAATGATGACTCTTATTGCCCTTGCTATTTCGGTTGCATATATCTATTCCGGTGCTGTTGTTTTCGGCTTAAAGGGCAAGTTTTTCTTTTGGGAATTGGCTACGCTTATAGATATTATGCTGCTTGGCCATTGGCTTGAGATGAAATCCGTAATAAGCGCATCGAGTGCCTTGGAGTCCTTGGTAAAGCTGCTTCCCGACGTTGCTCATATTATAAAAGAGGGCAGCATCACCGATGTTGAAATATCTAATTTAAAAAAAGGAGATACTTTATTAATCAAAGCACTGGAGAGAATTCCCGCTGACGGAAAGGTAGTAAAAAGCGAGGGTTATTTGGATGAATCAATGATAACAGGAGAATCCAAACCTATAAAGAAGAAGCCGGGCGACTCTGTTATAGGCGGCTCACAAAACGGCAATTCTATCTTGGAAATTGTTGTTGAGCAGTCGGGAGACGATTTATATCTAAATAAAGTGATAAATCTTGTGAAAGAGGCTCAAGCTTCCAAATCAAAAACTCAACGGTTGGCGGACACAGCCGCGAGATGGCTTACGGGAGTGGCTATTTTGTCAGGACTATCTACATTTATTTATTGGATACTTTGCAGAGGTCTTGCCGCATGAAAAACTCGATAGAATCAAGGAATTTCAAGGCAGGGGAGAGTTTGTCGCAATGACGGGAGACGGGATTAACGATGCACCTGCACTTGCACAAGCCGATATCGGCATTGCAGTAGGTTCGGGTACGGATGTTGCAATTGAGGCTACTGATATAATTTTAGTGAACAGTTCGCCAAAGGATGTGGCATCGTTGATATTGCTGGGAAGAGCAACCTATAAAAAAATAATACAAAATCTTATTTGGGCAACCGGGTATAACGCTGTGGCGATACCTCTTGCAGCGGGTGTGCTGTATAACGACGGTATTTTAATATCTCCTGCCATAGGAGCCGCTTTAATGTCTTTAAGTACGATAATTGTTGCTATTAATGCGAAACTGCTGAAGATAAGAAAAGATACATAAAACAAAACTATTTTTATTGACAAAACAGCCGGGTAAATTATTATAACAGTATGAAGTTTCCGACAAAATTGAGGTACAGTTTAAGATTGTTGATAGAGATAAAAAATTCAAAAACGCCTCTCACCCTAAAAGAGGCTTCAAAAAAGACGCTTATTTCTGAAAACTATCTGAAGCAACTGGCAGCAACACTGGAAAAAAACTGGGTTATAAAAGGCAAAAAAGGTCCAAACGGCGGATATATTATTTTAAGTGAAAACATAAGCCTTATGGAATTGGTAGAAATATTTTCAGGGGGCATTCATCTTGCCCCCTGCATTGACGAAAATTATCAATGTGAGCTTGTCGATGTTTGTAAGGCAAGAAGCGTGTGGCAGAATCTTAACGATGAAATCGGAAAACTCTTTTCAAATGTAAAGCTGAAGGATTTTTAGTTTCATATCTGAACAACCCGTATTTTATCCGTTTCAAGCTCTTTTTTAAGTGTTTCTTCAATCATATACAGCGTTAAAACGGCTGCATTGCAGGTTGAACAGGCACCCTTATATTCAATCAATACCTCAACCTCGTTATCCTCAACCTCTTTGACATCCACAAGTTCGACACTGCCTCCGTCCGCTTCCAGGATGTAGCTCACCTTTTCTTTTAATACCTTTTCAATGCTTTTAATTTTGTTTAACAGAGTCATATCGTCGAATACGTTTGTAACTATTTTGCTTAGTATTTCACCCTGTTTGATTTTTTTATTGGTTTCTTCAATTATATCCACAAGATATACACTCCTTTCTTCGTGTCCTCCGGGTTTTACACAGCTTTTACAGTACGTTCCCGCATCGGTGTATTGCTGAAGCTCCTCAACCGTTTTAACATTGTGTTCCTTTATGATATCCTCAATTTCTTTCCTTGTTACTCTGGCACATTCGCAAACAATTTCGTTGTTTTTTATCTGATTGGCATCAACACCCTTATATTTTGCACCGGCTTCAATAATAACATCGTAAGCCATCACAGAGCAGTGCATTTTTTGCGGAGGGAATGCCGGTGTGTCAGGTTTATCTCTTAAAGCCTTCTCCACGTCAAGGTTTGTGATTTGCATAGCTTCGTCAACCGTTTTGTTAAGTGTTAACTCAGTCATCATATCGCTGCTTGCAATTGCTGTACCGCATCCGAAACTTTTAAATCTTGCGTCTATAATCTTATCCGTTTTGATATCGACAAGCCAATACAGCCTGACGGCGTCCCCGCATGCCTCACTCCCGAAATCCGCAACAACAAGTTTTGCATCTCTCTTTTTTGCATCCTCTTCACTAAACTCACCGAGAAATTTCGGAGAGTTCATTCTTTCTATAACCTTATTTGAATACTGTTCCCATACATTACCCGTAATCAGGTCGGTTTTTGCCATATTTTTTCTCCTTGAATTTTATGGTTTTGTTTTGGCGTAGGTCATTGATATATCCCTCAAACGTTTAACTATTGAGGGCAGTTTGTCTATTACGTAATCTATCTCTTCCTCTTTTGAGAATCTGCTTAGAGAAAATATTATTCCCGTGTGGGCGATTTCCGGGTCTTCTCCGAGCGACTCCAAAACTTCGCTGCCTTCGAGTCTTTCGCTTGAACAACTGCTCCCTGTTGCTGCATAGATTCCGTTAACGTTTAAATCCCAGAGCATAGATTCGCCCTCTATACCCCTAAAAGATGCGACAACGGTGTTTGGCAAGCGATATTTTTTATCAACATAGCTTTTTGTATCGGGAACTTTCAAAATTGCCTCTTCAAGCTTGTCTCTTAATTTAGAAATATCGTAGTGCATATAGTCTAAATTTTCGTTTGCGAGCTTTATGGCTTCAGCCATTGCTACTATGCCGTTAGTGTATATGCTGCCGCCTCTTTTACCTCCCATTTGGTTGCCGCCGTGGATGAGATTAACAAAAGGTGCGCCTTTTTTAATATAAAGTCCGCCAACCCCTTTGGGACCGTGAAATTTGTGGGCTGAAAATGTGAAGTAATCAACCCCCAGCTCTTTAAGGTTGATTCTTTGTTTGCCTATTGCTTGAGCACCGTCACAATGAAAGGGTATTTTGTGCTTTTTAGCTATCTTGCTAATTTCTTTTATAGGTTGTATAGCCCCGCTTTCATTGCTGGCAAATAGAACCGAAATCAACGCCGTATCTCCCCTTATTGAATTTTCTAACTCTTGTGTATCTATTCTTCCGTTTTCGTCCGTATAGAGGTATGTAACCTCCATACCGAACGTTTTTGCAAAAGCGCACGGTGCTTTAATTGAACTGTGTTCGGCAATAGTGGTTATTATATGTTTTTTACCGCTGCCGTTTAAATAATTATAAAGAAATGTTTTTATAACGGCATTATTTCCCTCTGTTGTAGAGGATGTTATAACAATATCGTCCTCATCTTCAGCACCCAAAGCAGGGTAGATTAAATCGTATGCCTTTTCCAATAGCTTTCTTGTTTGTGAGCCTTTTTCGTATATTGAGTTGACGTTGCCAAAGAACTTCATATTGTGACAATATTTTTCTTCAATTATAGGGTCAATTTTTGTTGTGCTGTTGTTATCAAGATAAACGTCCATAAGCACCTCCAAAATAAGTTAGTATTATTATAACTAATTTTACAGGAATGTCAAGGTATAGTATATTGTTTATTATTTAATATTTTATATCTTTTAGAAAATCCGATATTTTTTGAGCCAGCACCTTGGGATTTTCGATTTGAACCATATGACCGGCATTTTCTATTGTTATAAGATTGGCTTTTAAAGCATAAGCCGTTTCTTCGGCAAGTGCAATAGGTGTCATA
>WGCD01000007.1 GCA_015493995.1 Desulfurellaceae bacterium | reverse complement strand
GATTATGCGGTTGCGCAATCGACAAATGCAAAAAAAAGGGTTGAGGTTACTATATATCCAAACAAAAAGAGGAGCAAATAGATGGTAAAAACACGCTTTGCGCCGTCTCCCACCGGTCATCTTCATATAGGGGGGTTAAGGACGGCTATCTTTAACTATTTTTTTGCAAAGGCAAACAGAGGAGAGTTTATTTTAAGGATAGAGGATACCGACAGGGAACGCTCTAAGATAGGATATACAAAAACTATTCTTGAAGGCTTGAAGTGGTGTTCGATAGAATGGGATGATATATGTTATCAAAGCAAACGCCAAAATATATATGAAAAGTATTTGCAAGAGCTGTTTGATAAGGGTTTGGCATATAGATGCTACTGCTCAAAAGAAAGGCTTGAAAAATTAAAACAAGAACAGATTGAAAAAGGAGAAAATCCGCACTATGACGGTCATTGCAGAAATTTAAAAGAAGAAATCGAAGATAAGGATTTTGTCGTTAGGATTAAACTGCCGAGTGAAGATATAGACTTTAAGGATGTTGTTCACGGTGATATGCATTTTTCTTACAAAGAGTTTGATGATTTTATAATAAGGCGCTCAGACGGCTCTTTTATGTATAACTTCACAAATGTTGTTGACGATATTGAATGCGGTGTTACTCACGTTATAAGGGGCGATGACCATTTGACAAATACGGCAAAGCAGATTGTTTTGTATAGGCTTTTCTCTAAAGGTGCGCCTGTTTATGCACACGTGCCGATGATTTTGGGTGAGGACAAAACAAGGCTTTCAAAGCGGCACGGCGCTCAAAGTGTGCTTGAATATAGGGATATGGGAATTCTGCCGGATGCATTGGTAAACTATTTGATAAGGTTGGGTTGGTCGTACGGCGATAAAGAAATATTTACAAAAGATGAACTGATTCAGCTTTTTAATATCGAAAACCTCAATAATTCTGCGGCTGTTTTTAACCCTGAAAAATTGTTGTGGGTCAATGCCGAGCATATAAAATTGATGAGCCCGAAAAAATTGCTTGAAAATGCAAAACCGTTTATGGATAAACGCTGCCTTGATTATGACGATGACTATCTTGCAAGGGCTGTTGAGACTATGCAGCCGCGTGCCGTAACCTTAAAAGAGTTGGCTTCGGGGATGCTGTTTTATTGCGCAGCACCCAAAGAATACGAGCAAAAGGGTGCAAAAAAGTACTTAAAGGAGTCTGTAAAAGAGCCGCTCGTTTTTCTGCTTGAAAGGCTTAAAGAAGCTGATTTTAACAGTGAGGATGAGCTGAAAAAAGCCTTTGAAGAAACTATGGAAAAATTCGAGCTGAAAATGGTAAAAATAGCGCAGCCTGTAAGAATTGGATTAACCGGCAGAAGTGCGGCACCGGGTATATACGAAATGCTTATGATTCTCGGCAAAAATGAGTCTCTTAAGAGGATAGAAAAGGTTATAGATGCAATCCCTTACAAGATTTCTTAAAGCGTTTGTATCGTATTACAAACAGTTTAATGTTGTTTTATGGAGCTCTTTTTTAACATATCTGACTATGCTTAATGCCGTTCCTTTTTTTTACTTTATGATTTTCATAGCGTCGCACATACCGTTTGTAAAATCTAAGATACCCGTAATGAAAAAAACTATTATAAATATTGTTCCTGCATATTCTCACGAATTGTTAAACTATTTTGACCTTTTTTTGAAAAATATTTCACAGCTTGAGCTAATCAACACCATAATTTTTTCTTTTTCCATTTTATCCTTGATAGGAGCTTTTTTCGGTTTTGCGCACAATGTTTACAATAAAAAAAAGAATATGTTTAAAGTTGTATTTTCATTGTTTGTTGTGTTAATTCTCACCAGTCTTGTTATATCGGCTATGATAGCCGCAAAAATAGTTGTTCCTCTTCTGTTGCCTAAAGTTGCGAATATGGTCTATATAAAACTTTTCCCTCTTTTTGTTTGGTTTGTGGTTATACTCTCTATTTTTTATCTTGTAAAAAGCAAAGATATACCTGTTAGATACACTGTTATTTCGTCTGTCATCACAACCCTGTTTGTTTTTATACTTAAAATAGGTTTGAGTATATATTTCGGTATGTTTACCTACAGCAAAATATACGGAGCCGTAGCCATAATCCCAACGATACTGCTTTGGCTTTTCCTTTTATGGAATATTTTATTGTCGGGTGTGATACTGCCGAAAGTTTTTAAAGATACTAACGGATAATAGAAAAAAGCTATATCTCAACCTCAAGAAGCGGTATGTACTGCAAAGCTCCGAGGCAATCCCTGTCATCTATACTTCCTGCCGCTTTATCTCTCAAAAACGACACTTTTATTGTATTTATCGTGTCGCACTCAAAATATTGCACATCTTTTTTGTCGTATATCTTTTTAAACAGCTCTTTATCTAATACCTTTTTTGCCTGCTTATAATTTTCTTTGTTTTTAAAAACAATATCTATTGTGATGTGCCAAACGCCTGCGTTCTTGCTTCTTAAAATATATACCGCATCTTTAATTTTCAAAATTCCATCTCCTCGATTTTGAAATGTTCATTTACATTGTCGGTTTCGAGTATGTGATATACGCTGAATTCGTAAACCTCACCCACATTAAATTCAGCCGGAGAGTAGGCAAAAGCAAGGTTTGCACCGGTTGCAATCCTTTTGTCATAATCGTAGTGTTGAAGAGCCGATTTTGCAACGGAACATATTTGTTTTGCCCTTGATTGGGTTTGCGCCACAACATCTATTATCAAACCTATTTCATAGGGGTTGTTTAAAAACTCTTTGTCGGCAAGTACACCGTTTTTTCCATACATCTTGAAACTTATATTAAAATTCTCCCCAAAAGCCTTATTTATATCCGTTTTTATATCTTCTAAAATTTCTTCGATTTGCTCAATCATCAACGGGTCTCTTATGCCTGCAATAGCTATGGTTCTATAGCCTGATAATTTTGCTCCTTCCAATTTTATCGTTGTTTTTTTTCTCTCAATCCATTGTGCACCGCTTATTTTGACCGTTCTCTCATTGAAGCTTTCGTATCTTGCGTTGTTTAATATCAATGTTCCGTCTGGTTCTTCTATGATAAACGGATTTGTATTTTCATAAAGTGTATGCGCCATTGCCGATTGAGGTGTACATCTTCTGTCTTTGTTTGGTGGTGTTAAGTAAAAACAGTCTTTGTCTATTATCCCCGTTAGGGCATCTGAGGGGCTTGCAGGTTTGGCGCATAAAGCTCCGCATTCAATAATTTTAGCCATATGCCAACATAGTTGCGGCTTATATCCCTCAAGCAGGGGATATGCTGCATATATTGAAGCATCTGTGGCTCTGCCTGCTAAAATTATATTGCAGTTGTTTTGCAGTGCAGACTTGAATTTCTCCGCTCCCATTTGACCGACAATACGAGTTGATTGCTCTATATCGTCGATTGTTAACGGCTTGTTATTTTCGTAACTTTTTATATTACCCTTCTCAAACTCGCTTTTTAAAAACTCCTTGTCGAATTCCGAGTGAATTACAGCCATTTTAAAATGAAGCTTGTTGTCTTTTGCTATATCTTCTATAATTTTTATAACCTGTTTTAGATGCGTGTCACTTCCTGCGTATCCGGCAGAACCAATAATGAAAGGTATATCCAACTCAACTGCCTTTTTTAGAGGGAATTCCAAATCATTTCTTGTTGCACTGTAGTTCGCCTTCATTTCACCGCTGCCGAGGAAAAAGGGTCCTGAGTCTATCGAACCGGCGTCCACACCTATAAAATCCACTCCTTCCTTTATTGCACTTAAGAATGAATTTTTGTTATAACCGTAGCCCAACTGACCCATCAAAGACAAAGCCTTTATCATACAAACCTCATAATAAATTATATATCAGCTTTGTTTGAGTGTAAACAGAAAAACTTCGAGAAGTTATTTTATAGGTTTTTACTTGCTTAGGATTTCTTTGAATTGACTTTCCGGCATAGGTTTATAAAACAGATAGCCCTGGAAATAGTCACATCCCATATTTTTTAAAATTTCAAACTGCTCTTTATCTTCGACACCTTCTGCTACTGTTTTTATACCCAACTCCTTTGAAAGGAAGATTATCGATTTAGCGACGCTTCTAGCCTGTTGCGAATCAAGGGTTCTGACAAACGATATGTCTATTTTAAGAAAATCTATGGGCAGTTTTGCCAGATATGACAGCGATGAATAGCCCGTTCCGAAATCGTCAACGGCAAAAGAGATGTTTTGTTTTTTAAACTTATTCATCAGCTCTTTTAAATAGTCAAAATTTTCTATAAAAAGACGCTCTATAATTTCAATTCTTAAATAGTGCGGCTCTATTTGATAATTGTTCAGTTTATTCAACACATTTTCAAACAATTTCTTGTTGTTTAAGGATTTTGCGGATAGATTAACGGATATCGGTATGGGTTTGATTCTTTGGGATTTCAGTTTGTGAATACATCCCAAAACGGTTTCCATAAAAGCATCTTCAACGTCGATTATTAAATTTGTTTCTTCAAGATACGGTATGAAATCCATAGGAGGAACAATTTTTTTACCCTTTTCCCAACGTATCAAAGCCTCTGTTCCTGCTAACTGAGCATCTCTATCGACATAAGGTTGATAGTATGCCAAAAATTCTCTGTTTTTGACGGCAAATTCGAGCTCAGCTCTGAGTTTCAACACCTTTGATGCCCTGTTTTCAAAATCTTTTCTAAAGAAAGCTATTTGATTTTCCCCCTTATTCTTCGCATCTGCCAATGCCAGTTGAGCTTTGTCTATAAGCTCTTTAGGTGTGGAAGCATCTTTGGGAAAAAGGCTCAATCCTATGTTAAACGATAAAACTACCGCTTCTTGTTCTATTTTATACGGTTTTACAAGCTTAGAAAGAATCTTTGAAGAGGCGATTAAAGAAGCCTCTTCGTTTTCTAAGTTCTTTAAAACCAACCCGAATCTGTCCGATTCGAGCTTTGCTATAATGTCGGCGTCAAAAACAGTGTCTTTTAATCTTTTGGCTATCTGGTTGAGCAGCTTGTCTCCCTTTTGAAAGCCAAAAGCTTCGTTTATATTTTTAAAAGACAGAGGATTTATTACTGCAACAGCTCCTACGGTTCCTTCCTTTTTGACTTCTATCAACAAATTTTCCAGAGATTCTGCAAATGCTTTTGCATTTAAGAGTCCGGTTAATCTGTCTTCTCTTAGCATCTTATCCATCTGTTTTAGAAGAGCCTCTTTTCTGGTCAATTTCTTGCCGACACCAATATAATACTCTATGCTATCGTTGATTTTATAAGGAACAACAGCCGATACAAAATCAATAAGTTTTCCGTTTTTTATTCTGTAGGTTATAACACCTGAATATGTTTTGCCGCTTGTAACGGTGCTGTAAAAATGTTTTGCAAATCTTTTTGTGTGTTTGTGAGAGGAGAAAATGGAGTGGTGTTTACCTATAAGTTCTTCTTCTTTGTAACCCGACAGTTTTTGAACGGTTTTATTGGCGTAAATTATATTGAAGTTCTTATCCGTTATTACTACAAACTCAAATCCGGTATCCAAAGCTTTTAAAACTATATTGTGAAATCTGTTCTCTTCAATGTTGTTCAGTATGAATTCAATCTGTCTTGAAACGGTATTTAAAAGCTCATACAACCTTTTGTCGAACAGATTTTTCTGTTTTGAAACCATAACCAATACGGCAAATACCTTTCCTTTTTGAATAATAGGTAAAGAACAACAGGAGCCCATATCGTAAGTTTCGGCAAGTTTGTTAAACGGGTAACAGCTCTCTTTTACTATGTCATTTTGAATATAAATTTTTCCGTATTTTAACGTTTTTATAACGGGAGCCTTACTGTCTTTGGAAAAATACAGTTTCTCAAAAAGATTTTTGGATATTGAAGCGAGGTGTTCAAACTCTTCGGAATTTGTATGCTGTGTGGTTAAATCCAAACCTTTGCCGTTCGGGGTTAAGATGAATGATATGTCTATTTTTGTGTGTTCGGTAAATATTCCTGATAGGTTAGTCAAATATTCTTCTTTGTTTTTTACGTCTATTGAAATATTTGTAAGGCGGTACAGGGTTTTGTATATACTCGATTGAAATTCCAACCTTTTTGAAAAAAGCGTTTCCTTGGTTACGTCTCTCGAGAGGTCAACAAGTCTGTGAACTTTGCCGTTTCTTGTTATCGGTATTATTATTGAGTCCAAATAAAATAACGAGCCGTCTTTTGCCCTGTTAATAAATTTACAGGAATACTCTTTGCCGGCTGTAACCGTTTTCCATAGTCTCTCATAAAAGTTTTTGCTGTGATGTCCAGATTTGAAAATATTGGGTTTTTTACCTATCAGTTCCTCTTTTTTATATCCTGAAATATCAGAAACCGCTTTATTTGCATAAAGCAATTTGCCCTGCTTGTCCGTTATGACAGCCCATTCGTGAGTTTTGGATATTGCTTTGCTGAGAAGAACTATATCCTCCTGAGACTGTATTTTCTCTAAGGCAAAGGATAAATCCATCTGAAGCTCTTCCAATAAATCTATATGTCTGGATGTAAAGAAGTCAGATACGGACGAATAAACTACGAGAACATACTTAACTTTGTTATTTTTTAATAGAGGAATGGAGCAAACCGAATATACAGATAAATCTTGTTGGTATTGTCTCCAGGCTGCCATACGCTCGTCGTTAATCACATCTGTAATAAATGCTATTCTTTTTGTATTGTATGCCAAAGAAACCGTCCCTTGTCCTTCCTTCACAGACGGGTCAACCGATACGGTTAATGTTTTCATAATACCAGAAAAACGCTTATCCTTTGAGGATATGAACCGTATGTTGAAAAGCTTTGTTTTAGTATTTACCGTTCCTATGGCTGCCAAGCTGAATCCGGCTTTGTCAATCAACGCATCACAGACGGATTGCAGCAGAGACTCTTTGTCGTCCGTTAGAATAATAAGTTGATTTATCTCAGAAAGGCTTTTGTATAACACCTCACAAACCTTGTCATCCGTTCTGTCGATAACCATACAAAAGCCAACACGTTCATTCTTGTGTTCTACAGTATGTGAAATAATAAGGACAGGTTTTAGGGAACCGTTTTTTGCTTTAAAAAACAGGTCTTTGTATTCATAAGAAAATTGACACCCCTTTTCCATTCTTTTAATGTTTTTTTCAAATATCTTTTTTTCATCGCCAATCAACATATAGGTTATGCTTTCATTCAGAAGTTCTTCTTGTTTGTAGCCCGTCATTTGGCATAATGCTTCATTAACGAAAACAATATTTCCTTCTTTGTTATATGAAAATGTTGCTATTATTGGAGAGTTCAGGATGGAATCCGAAAAATTTTCTAATTTAATTTTTTACTCAAACACCTTTCACAATTTTTTAAAGTCCGAAAAACTCAAGATTACAATTAAAGAGGACTTCAACATTTGGATTGGTATAATATATAAAAAAATTATTTTTGTCAAGTTGTTACTAAGTAAAAAATTATTCTTAGCAGACAGCCGTTTTTTGATGGTTATTACGGACTTGGTTTACATTATTTCGCTATAGCTGTAAAAAATTTATTCTTTGAAATTTCAGGGCTATAGAGATTGGAGGTTGTTTAAATTCTTTATTTTTTATAAAAAAAAGGAAGTTATGTGAATTTTTTTAATAAACTTACAAATCCTTTAGGCAGTTGCGAGGGTTTTTGTTCTTTTTGTTCCAAAGAAACAACTATTGTTTTGCATATTGCAAAGAGTTTATTGCTATTATCGTGGATATTATAAAGCAGTGTAAAGCTGCTGTTGCCTATGTTGCTGACGCTTATACTAACAAAAACTCTGTCCGCGGGGTTGATTGGTTTTTTATATTCGCACTCGGCTTTAGCCACAACAAAAAGCGGGTGTGAGTCAGCGGAAAAAGAGGGTAGGGCGTGTTCTTTGAGAAATTTTAACCTTGCCGTTTCGAGATATGTGCAATATACGGCGTTATTGACATGACCGTAAGCGTCAAAGTCACTGAACCTTACCTCTATTTCCGCTGTGTACTTCATTGACTACTTACCAAGCAGCGCTTCTTTTAAGCTTTTTTGTGCCGGTTTATCTCCTATGTATATATTAACCACAGCGTCAACGAGTTTTTTGGATTTTACGCTTCCGACTTTCTTTAGGTTGTATAAAACGGTTAGCGTATCGTTGTCAAAGAGAAGGTCAACATTGTCTCCGCTTTTCACATTGAAGTTGAATATATTGAGAAATTGCTTTCCTGCTTCGCTTTTTAAAACATTCGGGGCAACCCTTTCCAAGTCATCTTTGAATGCGTTTCTTATTTTCTGCCCACTTACGTGTGAATAAGTGAAGTGCATTCTTATAACCTTTATTTGCTGCTTTAATACATCTGCCGGATTTGAAGTCTTTTTTTCAAGATACAGTCCGCCTACATAGACCTTTACAAATATAAACTTTCTTCTTGCTCCCGCACCGTTTAACGTTAGAACCGTTTTGCCTATTTGATATTGGTCAGGCATATTAACACCCGAAACCTCTTTTGCTTGAGCAAAGGCGGCAAAAAGCACAAAAGCCGTAACAAAAACAAACAACTTTTTCATCTTCTACATCTCCTTTTTGGAATTTTCTTTTCTTTCTTCCAAAACCCTTAGTTTGTAATTAATTATATCGCTTCTGAGAGAAGCAAGTTTGGTTATCTTTTCATCAATCTTTGAGATGTGGTTGTCTAATATTTCTATCAATTTAGGTATGATTTTTTCAGGGGTTTGGTGTATTTCATATACCTGTGCCAACTCCTGCATCTCTTTTAAAGATATACCGAGTTCTTTGAGCTTTAGAATAAATTTTAGTCTTTTTACATCCTCTTTTGAGTAAACACGAATTCCTGCGTCAAGTCTCTTGGGTGGATTCATAAGACCGATTTCTTCGTAATATCTTATTGTTCTTGTTGTTATACCAAGCTTTTTGGCAACTTCTCCAATCTGTAAAAATTCATTCGAATTAATTCGCATAACCTTCACCTTTACGATAATTACAAGTTAACATTATAGGTTAAAACTCGGTTTTGTCAAGCAAAAGAATATAAAAACGACTTTTACTTTTAGCTTGACAAAAATTCTCCAAAATAATAGACAAATTTGCAGGATAAAGGTCTGTTTTTTGGGTTTAATAGATTGAGAATGCATTGATTTTATTAAAAAAACAGCAAAAAACGAAATGGTAGGTACTTGTATGAAGGTATTGGTGACAGGTGGTGCAGGCTATATTGGTTCACACGTTGTAAAATTGCTGCTTGAAAATACTAAACACGAAATAACCGTATTGGATAGTTTGGTAACCGGGTTTATAGATACCGTAGAAACCTTGAATAGAATAAGACATTTTAACTTTGTTAAAGCCGACTTGGGTAATTGGAGTTTTGTTCGTGATGTTTTTTTATCGCAACGGTTTGATGCTGTTATACACTTCGCAGCAAGTCTTATTGTCCCGGAAAGCGTCAAAAACCCTGTTAAATACTATCTCAACAACACTGCAAACACCATAAACCTCGTCAGGCTTATAGACGAATTAAAAGTTAAAAAGTTTGTTTTTTCATCTACAGCCGCTGTTTACGGTGAACCGCCTGTTGATAAGGCAAATCAAGGAATAGATGAAGATTTTCCTGCTAATCCCATAAATCCCTACGGACAAAGCAAACTTTTTAATGAAAAGATAATTGAAGATGTTGCCAAGGCAAGCGGTGGATTTAAATATGTTGTATTCAGGTATTTTAATGTTGCAGGTGCAAGCCCTGATTTAATCATAGGACAAAAAACGAAGGATGCAACCCATCTGATAAAGGTTGCAAGCGAATGTGCCGTAGGTAAAAGAGACAAGATGTATATTTTCGGAGATGATTATTCAACATTTGACGGAAGCTGCATAAGGGATTATATACACGTTAATGATTTGGCTGATGCACATATTATGGCTTTGGATTATCTTGAGGATAATAAAAGCGATATATTCAACGTCGGATACGGAAGAGGCTCAAGTGTCAAAGAGGTTATAGCTGCTTTAAAAAAGGTAAGCGGTGTTAATTTTAAGGTTGAAAATGCACAAAGAAGAGCAGGTGATCCGGCTGTGCTTATAGCAAAAAACGAAAAAATTTTAAAGAAAATGGGATGGAAGCCGAAATATAATAATCTGGAGTTTATTTGTAAAACTGCTTACGAATGGGAGAGAAAACTCGCATCTGAAATAGAAAATTCGTAATTTTAATCAAAAATCCACAAATTACCTTAAAAAGATTGTAAACATGTTTATTAGTTGAAAAAAAGGAAAAAATTTTATATAAAGTGCTACTTTAGATGTGTTGGGGGGAAAGAACAATGAGGGATGTTAAAAGTATATATGTGGTAGGAAGAAAAAACCCTGACGTTGATAGCGTGACATCAAGCATAACTTATGCCGAATTAAAGAATGCGATAGATAAAAACAATAACTATGTTGCGACGGTAACCGGTGATATAGACTTTAACACACAAAAAATATTGAGCTATTTCAATGCACCTCTGCCTAAGTATATCTTGGATTTACAACTGCGAGTTGAAGATGTAATGACGAAAAATGTTATACAGGTAAGCAAAAACTCTCCCGTAACAGAGGTGTTTAAAATTATGCTCAAGAATGATTTGCGGGTTATTCCTGTTATTGATGATGATAATAATTTTTTCGGATATTTCGGTATGATTGATATTGCAAGAAAGAGCATATCGTCGGTTATGCCTGATATATTCAGAAAAATCAAGACAAGCATACCTATGATTTCCAAAGCGGTTGACGGCAATATATTAAACAATTCATCAGGCGATGAGACCTTTGTTGCAAATGTCGTTATGGGTGTAACGGGACCTGACGGATTGATGAAGATAATTGAGAGGTTTGACCCGGAAAATATGGTTATGATTCTCGGTAACAGAGAGGATTTGCAAAAAAAAGCGGTTGATTTGGGTGTAAGATGTATTGTCGTATCAAACGGTTACAGCATGAGCGATGAACTGATTGAGATGGCAAAAGATAAAGAGGTTTCCGTGATACTATCCGAATTTGACGCATTTTCAACGGCGGGTTTAATAGAGTGGAGCACACCGGTTGAAACGTTGGTTGATAAAAGTGAGGAGTTTGCAAAACCTGATGATTTGCTTAACGATATCAGAGAGGTTGTTTACAGGTCGAGCAATCGTTCCGTCATTGTTGTAGATAACGATAAAAAGGTTGTAGGCATAATAACGAGGACCGATATGATTAAATACGACAGAAGGAAGGTTATTCTTGTTGACCATTCAAGCAGTGTGAATGCGCCCAAAGGCATATTCCATTGCGATATACTTGAAATTATTGACCACCATAAGCTCGGTAATATACAAACCGGATATCACACAAGATATAAAATTGAACCATGGGGTTCTACGGCATCAATTGTAGCAGATGAGTTTAAAAAATACGGTGTCAAGCCGTCAAAAGCCTCTGCACTGCTTTTGGCAAGCGGCATAATAATAAATACTAACTTTTTATCCGAAGATAAAGTAACAGAGAACGACAAAGAGATGCTTGAGTGGATTTGTCAAATTTGTGATAAAAATACAGACGGAATTTTAAACGAAGTAAATAAAGCTATAAATTCTTAGTGTTTTAGGAGGGAGGATTTTATGGATAACACATCGATGATACTCTATCTGACATTTGGTGCGTCTTTTTTATCTATTGCCTACGCTGTTTTAACTGCATTAAGCATTCTTTCCAAAAGTAACGGCAACGAAAAAATGCAGGAGATAGCAAAGGCAATACAAGAAGGTGCTTATGCTTTTTTATCAAGAGAGTATAGGTCTATTGCCGTTGTTGCCATCATAGTATTTGCTATTTTATGGGCATTGGGTTTGAAAAGCGAACATTTCGGTTTGCTTACGGCAATAGGATATTTGACAGGGGCAATTCTTTCCGGTTTAGCCGGTTTTATCGGAATGGTTATAGCCGTTAGGACAAACGTTAAAACTGCCGAAGAGGCAAGATACGGTTTGGCAAAGGCTCTAAGTTTGGCATTCAGAGGCGGTTCCGTTACAGGTTTTTTGGTGACGGGATTCGGATTATTGGCAATCTCGGGTTTTTATTTTGTTGCCGTTTATGTATTTAAACAGCCTGTTGAGCATACAATTAAGGCACTTATAGGTCTTGCTTTCGGGACAAGTTTGATTAGTGTTTTTGCAAGGCTCGGAGGCGGTATTTATACTAAAGCCGCAGATGTCGGTGCGGATTTGGTCGGTAAGGTTGAAGCGGGTATTCCCGAAGATGACCCGAGAAATCCTGCTGTTATCGCCGATAACGTGGGTGATAACGTGGGTGACTGTGCAGGAATGGCAGCAGACGTATTTGAAACGTTCACTGTTACAACTGTTGCCGCTATGGTTTTGGGGCATACCCTTTTTGATAAACCGGGCAGTGTTGGAATAGCTGCTATGTTTCCTCTGCTTATAGGTGCCATCTCTTCGGTTTCTGCCATAGTTGGTGTTATATTTGTTAAACTCGGAAAATCACAGAATATAATGGGGGCGTTTTATAAAGGTATGATTGCCACGGCTATTATTTCTTTGGCAATCATAGGCTTTATCAGCTCAAAATTTTTTGCAAACGGTCTTGTTTCAAACAACGTTACAATAACGGGTTCCCACATATTTATGGCTGCCATAATAGGAATGGTGATTACCGCTTTACTTATGTTTATAACCGAGTTTTATACCTCATACGAGTATCCTCCGGTTAAATCCATTTCAAAGGCTTCCGTAACAGGACACGCAACAAATATTATTCAAGGTATGGCAATTATGTTGAAAGCACCGGCTTTACCGGCAATCGTAATTGCTTTGGGTATTTTCTTTGCATACAAATTGGCAGGAATTTACGGCATTGGCATTGCCGCTGCATCTATGCTGTCTTTGACCGGCATAATCATATCGATAGACTCATACGGTCCTATTACCGATAATGCCGGCGGAATAGCCGAGATGGCTGAACTGGACGAAAAGGTCAGGTCTGTTACAGACCCGCTTGATGCTGTCGGCAATACGACAAAAGCCGTTACAAAAGGATTTGCTATCGGTTCTGCTGCTTTGGCGGCTTTGGTTTTGTTTGCCGAATATACACGTGCAATCGGAGCCGGTGTGCATTCGTTTGACTTGAGCAATCCGCTTGTTCTTGTCGGGCTTCTCTTCGGAGGACTACTGCCGTTTTACTTCGGAGCAATGAGTATGGAAGCAGTCGGCGTGGCTGGCGGTATGATGGTTGAAGAGGTGAGAAGGCAGTTTAAAACAATTAAGGGTATATTGGAAGGAAAAGCCAAACCCGATTATGCCGCTTGTGTTGATATAGTTACAAGGGAGTCTTTAAAAAAGATGATAGCACCGGGATTGATACCTGTTTTGGCGCCGATTATCGTTTATGTATTGTTTGGAAAGATTGCTCTTGGAGCTTTATCTATAGGTTCGATTATAACCGGTTTCTTTGTAGCGGTTTCCATGACAAGTGGCGGTGGAGCATGGGATAATGCAAAAAAATATATAGAAGACGGAAACTTCGGCGGTAAGGGGAGCGAGGCTCACAAGGCTGCAGTAACGGGAGATACCGTAGGAGACCCGCTGAAGGATACGGCTGGTCCTGCTATAAACCCGATGATAAAGATTATAAATATTATTGCAATATTAATAGTTTTGACGAACCTTTAAAAACCAAAGGGGGCTTTTTATAGCCCCCCCTTTTGCTGTGTTTCGAAAGTCGGAATATAGCAAAAATTTTTTGGGGGTGGACGAAAAATGGTTGAAGAAACAAAATTGTTATATGAGGGAAAAGCCAAAAAGATGTATGAAACAAACGACCCGAATTTACTTATAGAGTATTTTAAAGACGATGCTACGGCTTTTAACGGAAAGAAACACGCCGTAATAGATGAAAAGGGCGCAATGAATAAGACAATTACGGTTAAGGTTTTTGAGTGGATGAAAGAGTGCGGAATTCCCAATCATTTTGTAGAGGAGAGCTCAGGAAGGGAAATAGTTGTAAAAAAGCTAAAGATGATACCCGTAGAGGTTGTTGTTAGAAATGTTATTGCAGGTTCTTTGGCAAAAAGGCTGGGTTTGAAGCAGGGAGATGTTTTACCGAGACCAATTATTGAATTCTACTATAAGAGCGATGAGCTTGATGACCCTATGATAAATGAAGATCATATAACGGTGTTTAAATGGGCTGATGAGCAAACG
>WGCD01000006.1 GCA_015493995.1 Desulfurellaceae bacterium | reverse complement strand
GGTTGACTCGAAATCAACTGTGCGCATCTGCGCACCGCAGGTTCGAATCCTGTCCTCTCCGCCATTTTTTGGAGTCGTTTTTATGAATCTTTTTTTGATAGATATTGACAATACCGTTTATCCGAAACAGCTCGGTGTTTTTGACGCCATAGATATAAGGATAAACCAATATATGAAGAATTTGCTCGGAATGAATGATGAACAGATTGATAAATTGAGGAAGTTTTATTGGAACAAATACGGAACCACAATGTCGGGTTTGATTAAGCACTACCATATTGACCCGTACCGCTTTTTGGACTATGTTCACGATATAGATATAGAGTCTTTAATAAAGCCCAATCCTTTATTGTTTCACAAAATAAATAGCATAAAAGCCGTAAAAATAGCCTTTACCAATGCCCCGAAAAAACACGCCGTCAGGGTGTTGGAGGCATTGGGCATTATAGAATTGTTCGTCGATATTTTTGATATAATCAGTGCCGATTTTAGAGGAAAGCCCAACAGGTATGCCTATGAGAAGATTATCAATAAGACAAAAGCCGACAGATATGCAATGATAGACGATTGGGAGGTCAATCTGAAAACAGCAAAAGAGCTCGGTTTTTTTACTGTTTTAGTGTCCAAGGAGCATACAAAAAATGTTGATTTATGTGTACAACGGTTTGAAGATTTAGATGAGAATAACTTAAAATTTAATATGATAGTTCACTAAAAGCACAACCCTCTGAAGATCAAAGGGTTGTGCGTATATAGGTTTTATGCTAATGATAAGAGCTTTTTCCTTTTTTGACATATTTCTTCAGCAGCCTTTATGACAGGATATGATGTCGGAGGAGCCGTCAGGAGGGGGTGCGTACCTATGTATGTTGTAAGAAGAGCGCTAACGTGAACCTTGTATTGAATCAATAGTCCTATCTCGTTAACAAGTTCTCCGGTGCTCAATCCTCCCATTACTTCACCGCCTATTATTACGCCCGACTCTTTTGATACTATTAATTTTACGATTTGCTTATGCGGCTCTGCCAAGGTTTTCGGGTGTCTGTCAACTCCTTCGAAAGTGCCAATCATATGGTCAATCTTATTTTCTCTTGCCTGATTTTCTGTTATGCCTGCTATACCAAACCCTTTTCCACCTACGGATGTGGAGAATATGGCAACAGTTCCAAGATGCTCTTTTATTGTATTTATGTTGTAGAGGTTCATTGCAGCTACTCTTCCTTCTGTTGCTGCAATGGAAGCTAGCATTATCGGATTTATCTTGCCTGTAACAAAGTCTCTTTTTTCTGCACAATCCCCCACGGCAAAAATATCAGGAGATGTTGTACCCATAAATTCATTGGTTTTTATAAATCCCATTTCGTTCATTTGAATATTGGTGTTTTTAATCAATGCCGTATTTGGCCTATAACCCATACTCAAAATTACGGAATCGGCTTCTAATACCTCTTTATTGTCTAAAAGAACACCTTCTACCTGTTTGTCCTTGTTGCCGATAATTTTTTTAACACCTGTTCTGTTCTTTACTTTTACACCTCTCAATTTGAGAGTTTCTTCAACCTCTATGCACATAGGTTCGTCAAATACCTTTGCCAATACGTGCGGTAGTATCTCAACTATTGTGACGTCTTTGTGCAGTTTGTTTATTTCATCCGCAACTTCGACGCCTATGAACCCGCCGCCAAGCACAACAACCTTTTTGCAGGTTTTTACTTTTGCCAACATTTCGTCGAGATACTTCTTATCTTTTCTTACCGTACAGACATTTTTCAAATCGGCTCCTTCAAGCCATCTTGGGACAACGGGTTCTGAACCGGTTGCAAGTATCAGTTTCTCGTATGTTATGTCTGTATCGTCTTTGGTTTTACAAATTTTACTTTTTTCATCAATCAACACAGCTTCGTCAACTTTAATTCTGACACCGAGGCTTGTTAAAGCTTCATCAGGAACAATATCCTCCTCGCTGTTTTTTAAAGAACCTATGGTGTATGGAATACCGCAAGGGATAAGCATAGTTTGTTCTCTTCGTAGTATTAAAACATCCTTTTGAGGGTTACACCTCTTTGCCGTTATTGCTGCAACTATACCTCCTACACCTCCTCCCACAACCAATATGTCTGTCCTTTCCATAGCACATACCTCCAAAAAATTAAATTTTTTCTCAGTAGGTTAACATACAACATTTACACTTATATATTAGTCTTAAATAGTCTAAATTCAATTATAGTTTATATAAAAATGATCTTTTTACATTTATAAATACATTTATATGTCTATAAAATACCAATTATTTAGTTATATCTTATATATTAACTGTTT
>WGCD01000005.1 GCA_015493995.1 Desulfurellaceae bacterium | reverse complement strand
GATAAGATATTTGTTTCTTTGAAAAGGTCGGATGAGCTTGTATTATTGGAAAACGTAGGAATACTTATAATACCCACTCAAGAGATGAATGATAAAGGTGCAAACATCCTTAAAAACAGGGTAAAAAAACTTTTAAAAAAAGAGTTTTTTCAAAAAGCCGGGTTATTTAAATACCCACAGGGAAATTTAAGTCTTTCTGAGCTTTGCAGTATGATTATAAAAGAGGATTTTGCTGAATTTCACAAAAAAGATATAAAAATTAGCAAAAAAACCGAGAGCGCGGATGTTGATAAGATACCCGAAGATGAGTTGTTTAAAGACAAACATCTTATTTTTAGCTCCCTAAATCATATGGACGACAGCTTAGCGGCGCTTTTGTATCTTGATGAGAAAATGAAAAAAGTAGTGGCTCCTTTCATAACAATATCGCAAGCTGCTCTTATTAAAAATGCAGACAAGGAAGCTGATATTGAGGGAGCAAAAAAGGTTTTTTTGGAAACACTTACAGAAATATATAAACAAAACAAAAGCCTTTCAAAAGACGATATAGAAGAAAGAATACACTCGGATATTTCCTTAATGACACTACCGGAAATTCAAAATAACATAATAATGCTTATAAACGAAGAGGCGTCTTTTAAACGAATCGTATCTGAGCTGCAGAAAGATGCGGCTATATCAAGTAAAGTGTTAAAACTCGTCAATTCGGCATTTTTCGGATTCTCAAGACAAATAAAAAATTTGGAAAGAGCCGCTGCAATCCTTGGAACAGAGGAAATCTTGGGGCTTTCTTTAAGCATATCATACATAAACTCTTTCAATGCAAATATGGCGTTTGTTAAAAAACTCTGGAGGGAAAATATAGCCGTGATGTCAATAATAAGATTTATAGAAAACGAATACAAACTCTCCACATCTTCGGTAACTCCCTCTATTTTAAGCAGTATCGGCAAGGTATTTTTTGTGGAGTACTTCCCTGAGCTTTATATAAACACAATTAAAGAAGCCCAAAAAAGCGGTAAAATATACGATGCCGTTGAATTAAAGTATTTTTCCATACCCCACACGAGGGTTGGCGGTGAAATAATAGATATGTGGAAACTGCCGGAAAAAATAAAGGTATCTGCTATGTATCATACCTATCCTTCCGCTTTCTCCAAACTCAACACATCACTGCATCTTATTCATGCTGCAAAATATATAGCGGGGACTTTGGGATACAGCACAACACCCCAACCGATTGACAATATGAGCTACTACACCTATACTATGCTGTTGAAAAAACACAGCGTAGATGTTAAAAAGGTATGTGCTGAAGATGAAGAAAAATTAAGGGACTACATAGAAGAAATGATGTTTCTGTTGGTATGAAAAAGGTTGATTTATACACCTCGATATTAAAAAAGCTCTCCTCTCAAAAAGAGCAAAATATTGCAAGCCTGTCTTTTTTAAATGAAATAATCTACTACACTACACGAACGGACGATACCCACACCTTTATCAAAAAAATAGTGGATGTCATATCTAAATATCTTGGAAACTCCGCAATATATCTTTTAAAAAATAAAGCTTTATACAAAAAATACTCCACTTTAAATAAACTGCCGGATATTATGGAACCGGGTAACTACGATGAATTTATTGATATTCTATTAAAAAAAAGTTCCCGTGAGCTGAACATCAAGCAGTCAGAGGCATATCAAGATATTAAACAGTACGTTGCCTTTCATAAAAAACTGTCCGTTTTACCTTTGAGCGTCAAAAATGCAAAACAACCTATCGGGATATTGATAATAGATGTTGATTTGAATGAGGTAGAACTAACTAAACTGCAGGCATTAAATACGGCAATGGTATTGATATCCAACTCAATAAGCTACTCGTTATTGATTAAAAGCGACAAATCTATCGAGAGAAAGGTTTTAAAGCTGATTCTTAAAATAATGATGTTTGACGATTTGTCAACATACAGGCATTCTTTGAGGGTTGAAAAATATTCCCTGGAGCTTGCAAAACTGCTCTCTCTGCCCAAAGACAAGATAAAAAGGCTGAGGTTATCTGCACTTCTCCACGATTTGGGTAAAATAACAATACCTTATCACATACTGCATAAAGAAGAGAAGCTGACCAAAGATGAGTTTGAAATAATCAAGCAGCACACGGTTGTCGGTTATAGACTCCTTAAAGATATTCACTTTTTCAAAGAATCTCTGCCTGACATTTTAAGCCACCATGAAAAAATAGACGGAAGCGGCTATCCGAATAAAATTAAAACCCTTGATTTGGTTACACAAATTCTCGCAGTTGCAGATATTATCGATGCAATAGCCTCCACACGGTCATATAAAGACGACAAAATCTATTCATATATAACAAAAGAACTTGAGAATTTAAAGGGTAAATATGACGATAATGTGATAGAAACAGCAATAAAATTTATCAACTCAAACAGATTTTTAAGCCTAAAAAAACGGTTTAAAGTGTTAGAAGCTAAAAAAACGCAGTCCATATCAACTTCCATAGGCTCACTGCAAGAAAAAATACATCAATTAAAAGCTGAAAACCAAAATCTGTCAAAACAACTGAGAGTTTATAAAAACCTGCTTGAGAAATCACAAAAAACGATTGAAGAGATAACTTTAAAAACAAAAACAGTCTCTAAAGATTCCGAAATATATAAAGCCATAATAAAAAATATTTTCGAATCCATAAAGCCTGTCTCCATCGTTTTTGTCAAACTGCAAAACGATACGCTAAATATTGTTAGAGTAAAGGGTGAACCTATGAATCTTGAAAACAGCATACAACTTCTCTCAAATAAAAAACTTTTTTCCGCAATCAGCACAAATGAAATATTTATTTCTCGAAAGATGGCTGTATTTCCTCTATTTGAAAAAGAAGCAGCTTGTGCGTTTTTATCTAAAGACAGTGTTGCAGATGAAGAAATCGTTAAAAACTTGAGTATTTCTTTGAAAAAAATCGTTAAATCAAGAAATTTAGAATAAAAAGTGATAAAACTGTTTGTAGAGAGCCTCGGCTGTCCTAAAAATACCGTTGATACGGAGTTAATGATAGGGTATTTAAAGTATGCAGCAAATGTTAAACTCACCGATGATATAAAAAAAGCCGATGTAATTTTAATAAATACCTGCGGTTTTATAACACCTGCAAAAGAAGAATCCGTTGATGAAATACTAAATGCCGTTGAGATAAAAAAGCTCTATAAAGATAAAAAGATAATAGTCTCGGGGTGTTTATACGAAAGATACAAAGAAGAACTCAAAAAAGAGCTGCCTGAGGTAGATAATTTTATAGGCGTTTATGAACTGGAGACAATCACACAAAAAGTAATTAATAAACCATTTTTTCACCCATATCCGCATACTTTAAGGCAGATAATTACACCTGCACATATAGGATATTTAAAGATTGCCGAAGGTTGTTCCAACGGCTGTTCTTTTTGCTCTATCCCTCTTATAAAAGGCGGATTTAAAAGCAGAAAAGAGGATGATATAGTCAAAGAGGCTGAATTTTTAAGCAAGAAAGGTGTTAAAGAGCTGTATCTGATAGCCCAAGACACAACCGCATATATGCTTGAAAAAGGCAAAAAAAACTCTCTTGTAAAACTGCTTGAGAAACTCGAAAATATTGACGGCTTGGAATGGATAAGGATTATGTACACCTACCCCACATACATAACAGAAGAACTGCTCGATTTTATCCAATCTTCAAATAGAGTGTTAAAGTATATTGATGTTCCTCTTCAGCATATAAGCGATAGAGTGTTAAAGTCTATGAATAGGAAATATTCAAAAAAAGAGGCTGTTAAGCTTATAGAAAAATTGAAAAGAAATGGCATAACAGTTCGTTCGACGTTTATAGTGGGATATCCGAACGAAACAAGAGAAGATTTTGATGAGCTGTGCGATTTTTTAGAGGAGTACGAACTTGATTGGGCAGGTTTTTTTAAATACTACAGTGAAGAAAATACACCGGCATTCAAGCTTAAGGATATGGATGAAAAAATAAAAGATGAAAGGCTTAACGAAATAGAAGCAGTTCAAAGAGAGATATACGAAAAGAAGCATAAAGATTTAATTGGCAAGGAGGTTGAACTGATAATAGACGGGAAATCTCAAGAAATGCCCGGTTTTTTAGAGGCAAGAATGAAAAGAAGCGCTTATGAGATAGACGGCATCGTATTTATACCAGAGTCGGAAATAAAAACAGGAACAATAATAAAGTCTAAGATAAAGCAATCGATTAATACAACAGACCTTATAGCCGACGCCACTTAAAACTTGACTTTTTTTAACTAATCGGGCATCTTTTATACGGCTTTATAAGCTAATTTTGTAAAAAGGTGAATTGATGAACCCACAGTTGTTTTTAATGGTTATACCGTTTTTGCTGGCGGTTGTGATACACGAAGTTTCTCACGGATACGTTGCATACAAATTGGGCGATAATACGGCTAAATTTATGGGAAGATTGACTTTAAATCCCATAGCCCACATTGATATTTTCGGAACGGTTATCCTCCCTGCAATACTGTTGTTAGCCCACTCTCCGATTCTGTTCGGCTGGGCAAAACCTGTTCCGGTTAATTTTTTTAATTTACGAAACCCGAAAAAAGACTCCGCATACGTGGCTTTGGCAGGACCTGCTTCTAACATAATAATGGCAATAGGCTTTGCAATTATCTACCATATATTTACATTTATATCCATACCGTATATTCAGCAGCCTATGCTTTTAACCTGTATTTACGGCGTGCAGCTCAATCTCATATTTGCATTTTTCAACCTTATCCCCATTCTTCCGTTGGACGGAGGGAGGATATTGGCTGCGTTTATGCCGCCGAAAATGGCATATAACTTCTCAAAAGTCGAACCATACGGTATGTATATAGTTATAGCTTTGATATTTTTGGGCGTCTTTAATGTTATATACTATCTTCTTGTGATGCCCTTAACCAACCTGTTACTGTGAGGAAGGAAATGAAAAAAACAATTTTAAGCGGAATGAGACCAACAGGGAATCTCCATCTCGGCAATCTTTACGGAGCTTTATCTAACTGGATTGAACTGCAAAAGGAAGACTACAATCGGTTCTATTTCGTTGCGGATTGGCACGCACTTACAACAGGATTTAAAGACTCCAAAGAGATACCCGACAACTCCATAGAAATGGTCGCTGATTGGCTGTCTTTCGGTCTTGATGAGAAAAAGAGCACTCTGTTTGTTCAATCTTTAGTTAAAGAGCACGCAGAACTTTTTCTGCTTCTATCTATGGCTACGCCTGTCGGATGGCTTGAGCGAGTCCCCTCATATAAAGACCAAATTGCTCAACTCGGAAAAGATAAAACATCCAACTACGGCTTCTTGGGTTATCCAGTTTTAATGGCTGTGGACATCATTATATACAAAGCACACTTGGTTCCCGTAGGGATAGACCAGGTTGCACACCTTGAGTTTACCAGAGAAATTGTCAGGCACTTCAATTCGAACGTCGGCAAGGATATATTTATAGAGCCGCAGCCCCTCCTTACGCAATCTGCAAAAATACTCGGACTTGACGGAAGGAAGATGAGCAAATCATACGGAAACGCCATCTATCTATCCGACACAAAAGAGGAAACCGAGAAAAAGCTAAAGGTTATGTTTACCGACCCAAGAAGAAAAAGAAGAACAGACCCCGGAGTTGCGGAAGAGTGCGGTATTTTTATGCTGCACAAAATATTTACGGAAAAAAACAAGCAGGATGAGATAAAACACGCCTGTTCAAAGGCTGAGATAGGTTGTGTTGAGTGTAAAAAAATCTTAAGTAAGAATCTAAATGATGCACTTGAGCCTATACGTCAAAAAAGACAAGAACTTATAAACAAAAAAGATGATATCAGGGACATTCTGTCGGAAGGAAGCAAAAAAGCTTCCAAATATGCAAAAAATACACTCGAAGAGGTAAGAGATGCTATTTTTTCAAGTAAAAGAATCGTATGAAAAGAAAAAGGAGTGCTTCACAGATAAAAAAACCGGTTTAAACAACAGCGTCGGACTTCTGTATCTTATGGAAAATCTGCATAATCAATTTGAAAGATACGAGGAAAATTGGAGCTTTATGGTTTTTAGCTGTGATGTGAATGAGAATGTCACTACAAGCTGTTCTAACGTAACACAAGAAGACGTTAACGCAGCAATATCTGACGTATTAAAAAATATATGCAGAACAAGCGACATTATTGCTTTCTGTGAAGAAAATCGATTTTGCATTTTAACAAGGGTTTTTGAGGGTGACGATACGGTAGAATTTGCAAATAAAATTTTAAGGAACCTGAAAAATATAAATTTCAAAGACTGTCTTTTAAATATAAATGCAAAATTCGGAATAACATTTTCAAAAAACGGCGACACAATAGAAAGTTTCGTCACAAGAGCACAGAATGCCCTTCAAAAGGCTGTTGAAACAGAAGAAAATATAGTTTTAAGCGTTTAGAGCCAAATAACCTTAACACAATCAAATATTTTTAAGACAGCATATAGTCCAAATGTTCAAAAAAGCCCGGGTATGATGTTTTAATTGATTGAGTCTCGTCGATGTCAAGATTAACATCCGCCAAAGCGCTTAATATGGCAAAACTCATAGCTATACGATGATCTTTGTATGTTTTTATGGTTGCAGGCTTTATTCTGATATTTTTATTGCCGTATATCTTAAATCCGTCTTCAAACTCTTCCGTTTTAACGCCTACCCTGTTTAGATTTTCACATATTGCACTAATCCTGTCGCTCTCTTTTTTCCTTAATTCTGAGGCATCTTTTACAACACTAACACCGTCACAATAAGCTGCCAAAACGGAGAGAATCGGTATTTCATCTATTAGTGAGGGAAGATTCTTCTTATCAATAACAAACGGCTTCAATGAACTTGTTGATTTAACAAGCAAATCTCCAAAGGGCTCATTATTTTTAACTGTACGGTTCATAACCTCATAATTAACACTGCACCTTGAAAGTATATCCAGAATACCGATTCTTGTTTTATTCAAACCCACATCCTTCAAAACAAGTTCGAATTTTCCTTTTAAAGCGGCATAAATGATAAAAAATGCACTTGAGGAAATATCTGCCGGAACATCTATCTTGCAATCTCCAAAAGGCTCTCTTGCCTTTCCGAGACTAACCAAATTTTCAGACTCTTTGACATCCACCCCGAGGAATTTAAGCATATTCTCCGTATGGTTTCTTGATTTGGCAGGCTCTTCTATGCTCACATCTTCATCAGAATACAAACCTGCAAGTAAAATAGATGATTTAACCTGAGCGCTTGCTATATTCTGTTTGTGATAAATCCCGTTTAAACTGTTTTTTCCTTTTATCGCAAGCGGAGCAAGACCGCCTTTTCTATATAAAATCTCTGCGCCCATCCTGCTTAGAGGCTCTGCTATTCTCATCATAGGTCTGCTTCTCAAAGACTCATCACCGCTTAAAACAGACAAAAAATTAAATCCCGAAAGAATGCCGGATAGCAGCCTCATTCCCGTTCCCGAGTTGCCCATATTTATTATATCGTCAGACTCTTTTAAGCCGTATTTTCCAGCGGGAGAAACTATAACATCAAGCCCTTTTGTCTTAATATCGACACCCAATTTCAAAAGTGCCTTTATGGTATTTAAGGTATCTTCGGCAAAGAGAAAGTTTTTAACAACAACCCTCTTTTTAGAAATTGCCGAAAGCATAATAGCCCTGTGAGAAATGGATTTATCGCTTGCGGATCGCAAAATTTTTATTTTAGCCATACACTATCTCCTTTTACAATAAGTTCGTCCTTTTTCTGATAGTATATAAAACTTGCACCGGAAAAAGAAGAACGTTGCGTTTTTCCTTTAAAAGAATCGCCGCTTTTTGCTATTTTTTTTACGTCGTCCCAATAGACAGACTTGCCGTAGATTCTCAAATCCCTTCTTTTTAAAAATACATTTCCGGTTGCATATACGTTGTTGTTTGTATAAATCAAAGCCTTATCTGCTCTTATATAAATATCTGGTTTTTTATCCTCAAAATACCAGAGTTGAGCATTATCCAAAACGACAACTCCGTTTTTTTTCTTAACCATAGAATCGGCTGTTAATCTGTATCTTTTCTTGCCGTCATAGGATATTTTCCATATATCAACGGAATTCGCCTGCGCTTTGTTTTCTACCTTAACTATCTGCTTTTCAACGGTGGTTTGCTTATCAACTATATCGATAAAAATCAAAGAGAGGATAAAAAAGAACAAAAGTAGGACGGCATAACCCGCTATTTTAGTCCATTTCTTAAATGTCAACATACTTATCTATTAAAAGATATTTTTCAAGAATACCGTCCCACAAATTCAGGCGCTTCAAAATCAACTCCATTATATCTCTAACAGCTCCCCTTCCACCGTTAAACTCAGATACATAGTCGGCAACCTTTTTTACATCACTGACGGCATCGTTGGGGCAAGCTGAAAACCCGCTCAAAATCATAGGCGGTATATCTATTAAATCGTCTCCAATATAGGCTATATTGTTGTATTCAAGTGAATATTTGTTTTTTATCTTTTTTAAAGCCTCGATTTTTTTGTGCTCATTTTGGTATAAATCCTCTATTTTTAGCTGTTTGGCTCTTTGGCTTGTCGTAGAGCTATATCTTCCTGAAATCCACGCAATTTTTATACCCGCCTCAAGGGCTATATGTATTATATGCCCGTCTTTAACATCAAAAAATTTATACTCTACACCTTTATCGTCAAGAACTATTCTTCCGTCTGTCAACACTCCGTCAACATCCATCACAACTATTTTTATACCGTTCATATATTTCCTTACAAAACACCGGCTTTTAAGATGTCGTGCAGATGTATGATTCCCTCTATCTTTTCATTCTCATCAAGTACAACAAGGCTTGTAATCGAATATTTTTCCATAATATTGGCGGCTTTGGCAGCCAATGCATCTTTATCTATCCTTTTGGGGTTTTTTGTCATAATTTCAAAAGCTTTCATAGTAAAAAGGGAAGACTTATACCTCTCAACGGCTCTCCTTAAATCTCCGTCCGTTATAACACCGAGAGGCTTATTGTCATTTTCAGCAACAATAGCCGTTCCGAGCCTTTTTGAAGATATCTCATAAAGCACATCGTTAAAAGAACTCTCGGGTGACACAAGGGGTATCTCATCACCCTTATGCATAAGGTCTTTAACCTTAACAAACAGCTTTTTCCCTATCGCTCCTCCTGGATGGAGCATTGCGAAATCCTTATCACGAAACTCGTTTTTAACTATCAATCCGGCAGCCAAGGCATCTCCTATAACCAAAGAAACGGTAGTTGACGATGTTGGCACAAGCGGAATGGGAGAGGCTTCTTTTTTCACATAGGCATCCAAAACAACATCGCTCCGCTTCGCAAGTTCAGACTCCTTATCACCGACTATTGATATAATCGGCACGCCAAATCTCTTTAAAAGCGGCAACAAAAACAAAATTTCCTCTGTTTTGCCGGAGTTAGATATTAAGAGAGCGGCATCGTCTTTTGTTATCATACCCAAATCACCGTGAATGGCATCTGTCGGGTGAACAAAAAAAGATGGAACGCCTATGCTTGACATAGTTGAGGCAATCTTTTTTGCAATTAAGCCTGATTTTCCAACACCTGAGCAAATGAGTCTGCCCCTACAGGAGTGTATAAGTTCAACCGCCTCGACAAAATGCTCATCCACCCTCTCAAGCAGGCTTCCAAGTGCATCCTTTTCTATTTTAACGGCTTCTTTTATAGTTGACAGCACGTTATTTGCCATTTTTCTTTCTCACAATCTCAATAAGCTCTCTCTTTAATCTGTCATTAAAAGGTTTAGATTTAAATGCCCTGGCAAAATGGTCTATGGCTTTGTCGTAATCCCCTAACTTCTCATAAACCTTGGCAAGAATAAAATCTGCATCATAAACATCGCTGTCATCACCCAAACTGTTGAACTTATCTTTGCCTTCAAGATGGGCATCTGCATTAATATCCCTGCCGTAGGTTGAAAGTATGTCCTGAATGTAGTCGGCTATCGTACTGCTGTAAAATTCACTGTTTTGATAGTTGTTAAGCATTGCCTCTATCACATCTTTTTGTTCCTGTGGGGAAAAGATGTATATACTGAACATATCTTTGGCTTCCATAATGCCGTCTCTCATTGCGTCTATACACATAACTCCGAATCTTGCAATATCATTTTTCATATCCTTTGTTAAAACAATTGTAAAATACATATCGGCTTTATCAAATTTATTGTTCAAAAAACTCTCTATGCCGTATTGTAATATTTCGTCTATATCTTTTATATCCATATCCTAAACTCCTTATCCTCGGCTTTGTAGTCCGTCTCTTCAACCTCTACGCTTTTGACAACCGATGCTGCCGGTCCTTTTTTTGCGGCATTTATCATAACGGTTATTATATTATCCGGGGCACATACAATCATCTCGACGCTGCCATCTTCACAATTCTTCACATACCCGCTAACTCCAAGCTCCGTTGCAAGTCTCTTTGCCCAAGCCCTGTATCCGACACCCTGAACGACACCTTTAATCTTTATTTTTTTGCAGCGCATAAAGCCTCTCTATTTACCACGAATTCGGGGCATCTGTTTTTATGCACAGATATCACGTTACTCGCTACAATATCAGCCATTTTCTCGCGGGTTTTTATCGTTGCAGAACCTATATGAGGAAGTAAAACACATCTGTCAAACTCCAACAGCCTCTTATCAAAATCGGGTTCGTTTTCGTAAACATCAAGCCCGCAAGCAAACAATTTTCCGCTTCTCAAAGCATCTATCAAAGCGTTTGTATCAACAACCTCTCCTCTTGCAATATTAACAAAAACAACATCACGCTTCATCAAATCAAATTCTCTTTTTG
>WGCD01000004.1 GCA_015493995.1 Desulfurellaceae bacterium | reverse complement strand
GCATATAGATATCCCCTGCATCCATTTCACTGCTTACGTCGATTATAGAAACGCCTGTGTATTTGTCGCCATTTAAAAGAGCATAGTTTATAGGTGACGGACCTCTGTATTTCGGGAGCAAAGAGGGATGAATATTGACTGCTTTTAAGGGCGGTATGCTTAAAATGTTATCCGGCAAGAACTTTCCGTATGAAACAACGACAAATATATCGGCTTTAAAAGACTCTATTTTTTTAAAAGCCTCGTCTGTTTTGAGTTTCTCGGGCTGATAAACCTCTAAAGAGAGCTTCTTTGCTGCAATTTTAACCGGTGGCTCTATCAATTTCTTTCCTCTTTTGCCTTTTTTGTCCGGCGTTGAAACAACTCCGGCAATATCAAATCCGTATTGAGACAGCAGATTTAACGGTGTAACGGCAAATTCGCTTGTTCCGAAAAAGAGAATCCTCACTGTTGAGCACTCCTTTCTTTCTGCATCTTCTTCCACTCTTTTTTGAAGATAGCTTTTCTAATAGGGCTCAGTCTATCAACAAACAAAATGCCGTTTAGATGGTCAATCTCGTGCTGCAGAACAACGCTTAAAAAATCTTCTGTCTCTATTATCCTGTCATTTCCGTCTATATCGATGTACTTCACCTTAACACCTTTTTTCCTGTTTTTTATGGTATCGTAATATCCGGGAACGCTCAGACAACCCTCTTCGTGCTCTTCGTATGTGCCCTCCGCTGCAATTATTTCAGGGTTTATAAGTTTGATTAAATCGTTGTTACCGCCTGGTTTGGTATCTATGACAACAAGTCTTTTTAGAATTCCCAACTGTTCTGCTGCCAAACCTATTCCGTTATAGCTGTACATAATATCCTTCATATCATCCAACAGCTTTAATATATTTTCATCTATCTGCTCAATCGTTTCCGATTTTTTTCTTAAAATCGAATCAGGATAGACCTTAACTTCATAACTCATACAAACCTCCACACACGATAGTATTGACCTTTTTACAAAAAATCAAGATTTTTAAGAAATTCGTACAGGTGCCCGAGTGTTCTTTTTGCAACCGCTTTTCTCATAAAATTTAAATTGCCCATATATTTCGTGTAAATTTGATTAAGCTCGCCTTTGTAATATATATTCAAAACAAATCTGTTTTTGTTCAACGAATTGGGGAATATAATTACATCAGCATTTTTAATAGCATCACTCTTTACATCTTTGTCGTTTTTTCTTATAACGGAGGCAGCAAAGCTTTTTTTATCTGACATTAGAAGCGTAACGTATCCTCTGCTGAATGTCTCGATTATACCCAGCTTTAAATTTTTTTCACTCATAATGGCGTCCACGACGTCTTCTATCTTTTCATCCTTATCCGAGTATAGCTTTAAAGCAAACCTGTTTTTGATTTGCTTGCGTATATTATCAAGCCTGCTTTTATCAAACGAAAAGAGCCTGACAGCAAGCTCTCCTTCCTGTGCGTTTAAAATTATATCGACCTTTTTTGTTTCTATTGTCAATAGAAATTCGTCCATATCGGATTCTGCAACACCTATTAGCTTTAGATCGTATCTGTATTTTTTCTTTGCAGAGAAAAGCTCGGATATGGTTGGCAGGACATAATTCTCAAACATAGGTTTCATTTCGCTTGGAACGCCAGGCAGTGAAAAGAAATGGGCTTTGTTTATTTTTATTGAGATTCCGGGAGCCGTTCCGTGTTCATTTTTGATGGTTTCAGCTCCTTGAGGCAGATATATCTGTTTTAAGTGTGACAATTTTAGCCTTACGTTTTTGCTTTTAACTTTTCTGACAACATCAAAATAAGCATTTTTATAGAGTTTTAAGCTTTTATTTGCAGCTTTAGACAGAGCTTCGGTTGTCAAATCGTCAAATGTTGGTCCCAAACCGCCTGTTGTTATGACAACGTCGTAAACAGTGCTTAAACACTCGAATGTCTCTTTGATTTTGTCTATATTATCTTTCGAAGCGTAAATGCTTTCAGCTTCATATCCGTTTGCTGCCAACGTTTTTGCTATGTAGTTGGAATTCGTATCAACGATTGAGCCGTTTAGGATTTCATTTCCTATTGAAACAATGGCTATTTTCATACCTCACCTCTTAAAAGAACATAAGTTTAACGGCAAAGACAAATAACAGCAGCAGAAGTGCAATGCGTATGAATTTGTCACCCTGTTTTATGGAAACGTGTATGGCTATTCTTGCACCTATTATGCTGCCCAAGCCCAAGATTACACCTACAAGAAAGTTTATTTGGTGAGCAAAGATAAACATAGGT
>WGCD01000003.1 GCA_015493995.1 Desulfurellaceae bacterium | reverse complement strand
TCAGATGTGTATAAGAGACAGTCCCGTAACCCTTTGAATTTATTTTTAAATTTTTAAATAAAAATCCCGTGCCTTCACCAATAGATAAAGCAGTTTTATTATTTTTTCTTTGGTCAATAAGAAAATTTTCCAAAATAACACTGCTTCTCCATCCATTTGTATAAAAAATAGGATACCTACTTCTTTTTGAAACTTTTACATCATCAGGAGAATTACCTAAACCTTCAATAGTTATATTTTTATTTATTTCTAAATCACTTTCTCGATATGTTCCTGGACAAATTGTAATAATATCCCCATCAGAAGCATTGTCTAAAGCCCATTTAATAGAGTGATAGTATGCATAGCCATTCTCACAGTAATTCCCTGAATAACTCCGCAAACTATTGTCCACCACCAAAGTCTTTCCATAACTTGCTGCTGAGGACAATAGTGTAAATAAAATCAAAAAAACAACCGATATAACTCTGTTTTTTATAGACAACAGATTCTCGAATTTTATCATTTATATTCACCCTGCATAGCACTTAACAAAGCTTTTTTGCTGTTTTTACACATATCCCTAAGTGTTCAACATTTTCTCATCTTTGTCAAACTTTTTCCACCCACAACTTTCATACAGAGATGTTTTGACAAGGTAAAAACTATTAAAAGGTTATTTGGTGAAAAAATCGTGAATTTTTGAATAATTTTCGGGTTTTGACAAGCAGTTTGCTTTATTGGCTTGCTTTTAAAAATAAAACATATATACTCATACCCAATGATTGTCAGCTTGTTTTTGCATTTTAAGTCGAAGATTGTTTGAATTTATATAGTTCTCTTTTTTGTCGCCTCAAAAGCCCCGTTCAAACCAAACGCCTGTAAATGCAACAATGAGTGGATGTCAAATAATTACAAGGTAGGTGTATATGAGTACACAGGAAGAATTTACAGGGCTCGGACTGTCCGAGAATCTAATCAAAACTTTAAAGAAAAACGGATTTGAAGAGGCAACGCCGATTCAAAAAAAGGCAATCCCGATTGTTTTAAACCAAAAAGAGGGTGTGGTTGCCCAGGCTCCGACAGGAACAGGTAAAACTTTGGCTTTCGGGCTGCCGTTAATCGACCTTCTGGAGGAAAAATCAGACCACATTCAGGTTTTGATTCTAACCCCGACAAGAGAGTTGGCTTTACAGGTTTCGGATGAAATTAACACATTCAAAGGTAAAAAACATATAACCGTTTCTCCGATTTACGGCGGACAATCCATTGAACTGCAAAAAAGAAGACTAAAAAGCGGCATCGATATAGTCGTCGGAACGCCGGGAAGGCTGATTGACCATATAAAAAGGGGCAACTTGATTCTCGATAATATATCCTATTTTATTTTGGACGAAGCAGACGAAATGCTCGATATGGGTTTTATCGAGGATATTGAAGAGATACTCAAATCAACAAACGAAGACAAAAGAATAATGATGTTTTCGGCAACAATACCCAACGAGATAAGAACGTTGGCAAAAAAATATATGCCGGGGTATAAATTTATATCGATAGAAAAAGAAGAAATTCTCACAAGCCAGATATATTTTGAGGTTAATGAATCAGACAAATTTGAAGCACTTTGCAGAATTAGGGATATAGTCAATGATTTTTACGGACTGGTTTTTTGCAAAACAAAGATAGATGCGCAAAACATTGCCAATAAATTGATGGATAGAGGATATTATGCCGATGCCATACACGGCGATCTATCTCAGGATAGAAGAGAAAAAATCCTCGGCAGGTTCAGAAAAAAACAGCTCAATATACTTGTGGCAACCGATGTTGCGGCAAGAGGCATAGATATAGGCGGCTTAACGCACGTTATAAACTACTCCCTTCCTCAAAATCCCGAAGGGTATATTCATAGAATAGGCAGAACCGGCAGAGCCAAGAAAGAGGGCATAGCAATAACGTTTGTGACACCAGCCGAATACAGAAAACTCGCATTTATACAAAAAATGGCAAAGGCAAATATGAAAAAAGAAATTCTGCCGACAGTGGAGCAGACGATAAACATAAAGAAAGAACAGATAAAAAATGATATAGCCTCAGACCAGCTTAGTGTTGAAGATTCGGATTATATACAGCTTGCAAAAGAAATTATGGAAAATACAGATCCCGAAGAAGCCATAGCAAAACTCTTGAAGATGAAGTTTAAAAACGAACTTAGCAAAACAAGCTATAAAGAAATTAAAGAAGCAAAAAGAGATTATTCAAACAAAAACGTCAGGCTGTTTGTTGCACTCGGCAGAGAAGACGGCTACACAATAAGAAAACTGGTAGAATTTATAGAAAAAAAGACAGGCACTAATCAGAGAGAAATAAGGGACGTTAGAATTTTGGATAAGTTTTCGTTTATAAGTGTTCCGGCTGAGGATGCCGAAACGATTCTGCACATATTCAAAAAAAGCAGCAACGGCAGACGCTCTATGG
>WGCD01000002.1 GCA_015493995.1 Desulfurellaceae bacterium | reverse complement strand
GTAATATTTGTGTTTCTGGGTTTTTCTTATGCATATGCTGGTAATTTGTATGAAGGCAGGCTGTCAAACGGGCTTAATTATAGAATATACAAAACAAACAACCTTCCTATAATCAGCGTTGATATAAAAATTAAAGCCGGCAGCTATTTTGATAGAAAGTTTGGAGAAGCGAATATTTTGGCAAACAGCCTGGATTCTTGCGCTACAAGTAAACTAACGGCTGACGAGTTTAGGGATATGGTTGATGCTCTCGGAGGAAGAATCTCATCATCTGCATCAAAACAATATATAGACATAACGGCGAAATTTCCTCTATCCAAAGCAGACAGGATGTTTTGTTTGCTTTCTCAAATGTTTCAGTCTAAATTCGATAAAAAAAACTTTGATTTTGTCAAACGAGAGGCTGCAGACGAAATAAAATCACTGCAAAACGATAAGGACTATCTTGCCATACATTCGGCGTTTGTGAACTTATTGGCTCAAGATGCCTATTTCCACACATCTTTGGGGACGATAAAAGGCATAAAAAGCGTAACGAGAAAGGATGTTAAAAAATATTTTAAGCGATATTTTAATACTGACAATATGGTTATATCGGTTTCAGGCGGCAAATTTAAAGAACAAGACATTGCCGATATGATTAAAAGCCACTTTTCTTTTTTAAAAAGAGGAAAACGTGCCTCTTTGGCACCGGTAGTTTTTAAAAAAGGGTTGTTTGTCAAGGATATAATCAAAAAACAAGCCAAACAGAGCTACATATATATGGCTTTTCCTGCTTTTTCGAGTCTTGATAATAGGCACTATGCGGCTAAAATACTTGCCTTTATTCTCGGCGGCAATCTCGACTCGGTCTTGGCAAAAGATATAAGAACAAAACACGGATATGCTTATTCCGTATTTGCCTTTAACTATCAGATGAAAAAGGGCGGAATATTTGTTATAGGTCTTGAAACGCAAAATGTATTCACAACCTATGCCGTTAAGCGTGTTTTCGAGGATGTAAAGAACATAGACAATTTTATAACACCGGAGAGGGTTGAAGATGCAAAGAGATATCTGGTCGGAAGAAATGAGATTGCGCTTCAAAGTTCTCTGTCTGTTGCAGGTGCCCTTTCTTCTTCGTATATGCTAAATATTAAAAAACTGCCGTGGGTGCATTTTAGAAAAGAGGTAAACAGGGTTAGCAGAGAGGATGTAATGCGAGCTGCAAGACAAATATTTAAAAACGTGTCCATAGGCATCGTTTCAAGCAAAAATTATTCAAAAGAGATTAAACAAATGGCAAGAGAGTATGGATATTGACCTGTATGTCGATAAGTTTCTAATCTTTCTTAAAATCAACAGAGGATTATCCGAACATACGGTTGCAGGATATGCTGCTGATTTGTCTAAGTTGTGCGAGTTTTTCAAAGACAGACAATTTTCGTCAAAGAATATGTATGACTATATTGAAAGCAGTATAATGGGGAAATACAAACCATCGACAATTAACAGAAAGCTTTCAGCTGTCAGGGCTTTTGTTAGATTTGTTTCAAAATATGAAAATGTGGATATTGCACCGGCAGACATTAAAAATGTCAAACATAGAAGGGTTGTGCCCCAATATGTATCGTTTGAGGATATTCTTCCGGCATTTTCAAACGATAGGGACGGATTGATTATCCTCTTGATGTATGCAAGCGGTTTAAGGGTTAGCGAATTGGCTAATTTGAGGATTTCGGATATCTTTTTCGATGCCGGATTTATCAAAGTGAAGGGCAAGGGCTCAAAAGAGAGGGTTGTGCCGGTTGATACAAAAACGCTTAAATTGATTGAGGAGTACATAAAAAATATAAGGGGTCGTTATGTTAAGCAAAACTCAAGCGATTTTCTTTTTCTTTCCAACAGAGGCACGAGGTTTACGAGACAGGCTCTATGGAAGATAGTCAAAAATAGGTTTTTGGCTTTGGGTATTGAAATGCACCCGCACTCATTAAGGCATCTTTTTGCAACCCATATGATTGAAAACGGTGCGTCACTAAGGGTTGTTCAGGAGATGTTAGGGCACGAAAGTATAACCACAACACAAATTTATACGGATATTTCGGATTCGGCACTTGAGCGTGAATTTCATAAGTCGGAGATTATTTAGTGAGAGTTGCGGGTATTATAGTAGCTGCTGGCAGCGGCAGAAGATTCGGATTTAAAAAACAGTTTGCTCGACTAAACGGCAGGATGGTTTTGGAGTACAGCGCTTCAGTATTTAGAGATGTTTGCGATGATACAGTTATTGTTGTTCAAAAAGAAGATATGGATTTTGTGAAAAATCTCTTTCAATTTGCCAAAGTTGTCGAAGGCGGAAGGGAAAGAATGAATTCTGTTTACAACGGACTTGTAAGCGTTTCGTGCGATGTTGTTTTAATACACGATGCAGCAAGACCGTTGTTGGATATAGAGCTTGCAGGCGCTGTTTTGCATAAAGCTGTTGAGTGTGAAAGCGCCATACCGGTTTTAAGAATAGCAGAGACTATAAAGAGAATCGAGAATAAAAAAATCATAGAGAGTGTTGACAGGAATAAATTATACTTAGCTCAAACACCCCAGGCTTTTAATTATAAAAAACTTAAAATTGCTTACGATAAAGCTATAACAAAAGATAAGAACTATACCGATGAGTCGAGTGTTTGGGAGGAGTTTTACGGTTTTGCGCAGTATGTTGAAGGAGACAGAAAAAATATTAAAATAACAACAAAGGAAGATTTGGAGTTTGCAAAATGTCTTTTAGGGTAGGGTTCGGATTTGATGTGCACAGGCTTGTCAAAGACAGAGCTCTTGTCCTTGGCGGTGTAAGAATAGATTATGAGTATGGTTTATTGGGGCATTCCGACGCCGATTGTTTGGTGCATGCCGTATGTGATGCGCTGCTGGGCGCTCTCGGCATAGGGGATATAGGAGAGATGTTTCCCGATAGCTATGCTCGATACAAGGATATAAAAAGCCTGTTTTTTTTAAGAAGAGTGAAGGATATTATAAAAGAAGCCGGTTTTAGAATTTTAAACATAGATACAACTATTGTTATGCAGGAGCCTAAAATAGGCAAATACAAAAAGGCTATGAGAGAGAGCATGGCGAATGCCCTTGGTATAAAATCGGAGCTTGTTAATATTAAGGCTACAACAACCGAAGGGCTGGGGTTTGAGGGCGAAAAAAAGGGTGTCAGTGCCTATGCAGTTGCAACATTGATTGAGGACGTATGAACGAATTTGCGAAATTTATAATATTTAGCGGGATTATACTTATACTTGTCGGTTTGGGTGTTATGTTTTTACCCAAAATCCCTTTTATCGGAAGGCTGCCGGGTGACATTATAATAAAAAAAGACAATTTTACTTTTTACTTTCCGCTTGCTTCAAGTATTATTTTAAGTATAATCCTAACAATTATTCTCTACCTTATCGGTAGGCATTAGGAGGAAGTATGTTTTCGTTGATACCAAACGCTTACGCCGCAGGAGGCGCGGGACAGCCGGGTATGCTGGCTCAGATAGTTCCACTCGCACTGATAGTGGTTGTATTTTATCTGTTTCTTATTCTGCCGCAGCAGAAGCAAAAGAAGAAACATAAGGAATTTATAGCATCTTTAAAAAGAGGGGATAAGGTTATAACCTCAAGCGGTATATACGGTACGGTTGTGAAGGTTAATGAGAGAGACCTGGTCTTGGAGATAGCCGACAATGTGCATATAAAAATCATTAAAGACAATATAATTTCAAAAGTTTAAAATAAAAGGGGCTTGTATAATATGAGAACTTCAACGCTTATTAAGCTTGTTATCATCGTAGTTGTTATTGCCGTGTTCGGTTCTTACACACTGCCGACATTTCTAGGCAAACAGAAAGCAAGACAATTACCGAGCTATATGCCAAAAGATAGGATAAACTTGGGATTGGACTTAAAAGGCGGTATGTATCTTGTTCTCGGCGTTGAGACAAATAAGGCTGTTTTTGCGGTTTTGTCAAGGGTTGCTGCAAATCTTAAAAAACAGTTTTTGAATGCTAAAATAGCCTACGATAAGATATATGTTGATAAAAATAATGTTATAACAATAAGCCTTGTTGACAGCAACGATAAAGACAGGGCTCTGGATTTGATTACAAACAATCTTCCTAACTACAAAATAGTATCCGACGGGCTGCCCATAAAAATTAAATTGAAGGATGTAATTGAACAGAAGATAAAAAAAGAGGCTGTAAATCAGGCTATTAATGTTATAAGAAACAGGGTTGACCAATTCGGCGTTACAGAACCGACAATAGTAAAATCCGGCGAAAACCATATAGTTGTGGAACTGCCTGGTATTAAGGATGCCAACAGGGCAGTCAGACTTATAGGTAAGACAGCAAGGCTTGAGCTGCATCTTGTTGATGATTCTGTAAGTATTGATGATGCTCTAAACGGTAAACTGCCGCCGGATGACGAGATACTCTATGAGATAAAAAGAGACCCTACAACTGGAGAGGTCAGCAAAATTCCGTTTGTTGTCAAAAAAGACGTAGTACTAACCGGAAATATGATAACAAACGCAACTGTTAGATTCGGAGGAACGCTCAATCAGCCTTATGTAGCTTTTGAGCTTAATTCCCAAGGAGCGAGAATATTTGCCAATTTTACGGCAAGCCATATAGGAAAGAGATTGGCTATCGTACTTGATAATGTGGTATATTCCGCTCCGGTAATACAAAGCAGGATAGGAGGCGGAAGAGGTCAAATAACAGGAGGCTTTACGCTGCAACAGGCTCACGATTTGGCAATTGTTCTTAGAAGCGGTTCTTTGCCGGCTCCTGTGAAGGTGCTTCAGAAGGTAACAATAGGTCCGTCTTTGGGTAAAATCTCCATAGAAAAAGGCACAAAGGCTATGATTTTCGGTAGTTTGGCGGTTATACTGTTTATGATTTTCTACTACAGACTTTCAGGACTTTTGGCTGACTTTGCTATGGCTGCAAACGTGCTTATAATTTTGGGTGCTTTGGCTATGTTTAATGCAACCCTTACACTTCCCGGTCTTGCCGGAATAGCTTTAACCATTGGTATGGCTGTAGATGCGAATGTGCTTATATATGAGCGCATAAGGGAAGAACTTTTGATTGGAAGAAGTATATATGATGCCGTTGAAACCGGTTATGCAAGGGCTTTTATAACTATTTTCGATGCCAATATTACAACACTTATTGTTGCTTTGGTGCTGTATCAATTCGGTTCTGGTCCGGTTAAAGGTTTTGCCGTCACCATGTCGATAGGCTTGCTTGCAAATATGTTTACGGCAGTTACATTTACAAAGACGATATTTGAGATTGTTCTTGATAAATTCAAACCTAAAAAGCTGAGTATTTAGAGAGGGGGATAGCGTGATACAGATTGTAAAACCGGGTATTCTAATAGATTTTGTTTCTAAGTTTAAGATAGCTATTTCTATCTCAATTATTTTGATATTGGCAGGAATGGCAAACCTTGTGATGCAGGGTGGTCCTAAATTGGGAATAGAATTTAAAGGCGGAACTTCCATACAGTTGAAATTCGACAAACCTGTTAATGTTGTTGATTTGAGGAATGCCATTGTTGTTTCAAAAACGTTTAAGGATGCCAAAATACAGAGTTTCGGCGGGACAAATCAACAGTTTATAGTTTATACAAAAGCATCGACATCGTCCACAACAAAAAATATAGAGGATGACTTGAAACGTGTTTTGACAAAGAGATTCGGCTCTCACTACAAGGTTATGGAAGTAAATATGGTCGGACCTAAGATTGGAAAGGAGTTCAGGGATAAGGGCATCGAAGCTATTGTTCTGGCTCTTTTTGCAATTCTTATTTATATAAGCATAAGATTTCAATATAGATTCGCAATAGGCGCTATTGCAGCACTCTTGCACGATGTTTTGATAACTGTCGGGTTTTTATCAATATTCGGTTATCAATTTACACTTGATGTTGTGGCTGCAATACTGACAGTTGTCGGTTATTCAATTAACGACACAATTGTTATCTTCGACAGAATTAGAGAGAGGGTGAAAAGTAACAGAAAATTATCAAGGGTAGAAGCCATCAATATAGGTGTTAGCGAAACGCTCTCAAGAACTATTTTAACGGCAGGCACAACGCTGTTTGTTGTTTTGGCTCTATTTTTGTTCGGAGGACATGCACTTAAAGGTATGTCTTTTGCTCTGCTTGTCGGTATAGTTTCGGGAACTTACTCCTCCATTTTTATTGCATCTCCTATTCTTTTGGCATTTAAAGGCGAGCTTATACC
>WGCD01000001.1 GCA_015493995.1 Desulfurellaceae bacterium | reverse complement strand
ACAAAAAAGGGGTGAGATTCTTGATAAAGAAGCTCACCCCTTTAGTGTTTAATAATTTTTTCTATTTATTCTGCTGCAGAATCCATTTGGCAATAGTCTCGATTTTCTCTTTTCCGAGATAATTATAGGGCGGCATCACGGCTGTAATTCCCAAATCTTTAAACTTGCCTTTTGAACCTTTTTCTATTGCTTTTTCTATTTCTTCAATAGCTTTATCCCCATAGAGCTTTTTATTTCTCTGGGCAATAACTTTATATGACGGTCCAACCTTGTTCTGATCAACTGCATGGCAGGCAAGACAACCGTTAGCCTTTACGAGTTTGTAACCTTCGCTTTTGTCTGAGGCAGATGATATATTTGTCATGGACAGAACAAGTAGTGCACCCGCAGCCAAAGCTATAAAACCTTTTTTCATAAAAAACCTCCTTCTTTTTCTATTTGAAATTATTCCTAAAAATTTTAATATGTCAATAAAAAACTTACGCCTTTCCTTTTTTTGTCAAAGACAGTGCAATTAAAAACGTTACTGTAGGCAGAGTCAAAACAAATATTCTACAAACCCAAAGAGGAATGTTGAGCTCAGCCTGATAACCCGTAATACTTAAAGCAACGAGCATAACAATAATTGCCATACCTATGGAACTCGCAACCGGTTTATGTTCCAGAGGTTCCCAATAGTGCACAGCCTCTTTTGATTTTGACAGAAACGGAGCTACGGTTACAAATCCCATAATAATGCTTGGTATAATCAGTCCTCCTATAACCTCTGGGTTTATTACAACTCCTCCAGGAAGCGGTATGTTCCAACTTCCCGGAATAAGTTTAATAATTCCGAATATCCATAACAGATACCAATCCGGTTTAACCATAGGTGTTTGAAGCGTAGGAGGTCCGAAAAATTCTACGTTATGAACAGGCAGTACCGATGCAAGGAAAAATAAAACCGAAGTAGTAAATAAAAACACAAATATCATTAAGCTAATTTGTTGAGGATACATAGGGATGCCGAGAATTTTTGTGCCTTTTGTGATTTCTTTATTTTCTTTAGGTTGTGTATGCTTTTGCTTAACCATTATAACCATATGTATTCCGATGGTTGCAAGCAGAAGCAGAGGTACAAGGAATATGTGGTACATATATAACCTCGGTATGGAGCCCGGAGACGGGAAAGTTCCTGCAAATACGAACTTTGCTATGGCGTTTCCGATATATGGTATGGAGTTTGCAATTTCAAAGCCGATTCCTGTAGCTACGGTTGAAAGGGCATCAAACGGAAGGGAATATCCGGTAAAGCCTGCCAATATTGCAAGTGTAAACAAAACCATACCTATTACCCAGTTGATTTCTCTCGGTTTTTTGAACGCCCCGCTAAAGAAAACCCTCGCCATATGCAGCATTAAAGCCGCAATCATTAAATGTGCAGCCCAGTGGTGAACATATCTTACTATAAGTCCGAAAGGTTGAGAATTTATTACAAGTATGCTGTGGTATGCCATAGGTAGTTTTTTCCCGTTGACCGTGATTAATTGAGACGACGGTGTGTAGCTAAATAAAAGATATACGCCTGTTAAAACGAGAATAACAAAACTAAACAGGGCTATTTCGCCAAAGAAATATGTCGGGTGAACCGGAAATACTTTACTTAAATATTTTTCTTTAAATCTCTCTAAATCGAGTCTTTCATTTAACCATTTATACATTATTTACCTCCCGGTTGAGGACCTATGGGTCCGTTAAAATCACCTGCGGCAACTATTATATTGTCGGATATCATAATAGGAAGTTGCGGAAGCGGTCTTGGTGCCGGTCCGGCTAATACCTTGGCTCCGTGAAATATGTCAAATACGGATTGGTGGCAGGGACAAAACAGGTGAGGAAAATCAAAAGAAAACTGTTTATGAGGATACCACTCAACGGTACAACCCATATGTGTACAGATAGCACTGTAGGCTGCAAAGCCGTTTTTTGTTATAAAATCCATCTTTGTGGGTTCTTGAAAATTATTTACGGGTGAGTGGAACAGCAAAATAAGATTATGGTGTTCTTCCTTTCCTTTTGGATAAGCCAAAGTTCCTTTATGCAGAGGTAGGTCATCAACTTTGATAATTTGATTTGCCTTATCACCCACGGCAAATACAAGTTTGTCTCCTTTAGCTATTTTCTGTCTTTTTTTCTTGCCTGATGTATTCTTAATTGTTCCAAAAGGCAGCGTCAGACCGGCAAAAACGCCTACGCCGGCAGTTCCAATCAAACCCTTTATGATGCTTCTTCTTGTTATGCAGGACTTGCTTTCTTCTTCAATACTTTTCTTATCTTTCTCAGACATTTTTTCCTCCATTAGAATAATAACACATTACCACGGCAGTTCGTCGTCCATTTCGTGCATAGTCACGTTTTCGTCTATATAGTACCGTCTGTACAAAGCCGTAATAACAGCCAGTACAAAGAACGCCAAAGACATAATCAAGCCTCTGACCGTAGGTGTTGTTTTTGAGAAGAGCTCTACTATAAACGCCACCACAAGGAAGATATCGAACAAACTCAAAAATACTATTGCTATAAAAGGACCGTTTCCCGCATTATTCTTTTTCTCATAAACCGGCTGTGTCGTATCTCCCTCAATAGAGGTTGTGACAAATGCTATGAACGAAGCCATTAAAAATAAAACTCCCCATATAATCAAGGCAATCTGATACGATTTTACATCATCAACCCACATACCCAATCCTTTAGATTTTTTTCCTTTTAAAGAAGCCATAAAGTTTATTTTTGTTTGTCCTCTTGAGCCGGCTCCGTGATATGTGGTAAAATCGGCTGCCGTTGAATAGGCATATATAACATTCATAGGTTTGTTTTCTATGCTTTTTGCAAATTTAGAGGATACTTTCAAAGGTCTTTCAAATTCTACATAAATACCTTTTGGCGTAATCTTTCCTGCATACTTCCCAATAATCGGTTTTCCGCCCATATTTTTAATAGGAACGTGAGAAAACGGTGTATTGCCGAACTCCTCGCTGATATATGTTTTTGAATTTTTAACATAGGATATGTATATATCTGCGTTAAGCATAGCCTTCTTTGCACCTAAGCCCACGGCTACCCACCCTTTTTTCGGAGAATGCATAGCAAAATAAATTTTCTTGCCTTTAATGCGCCAATAGAGATTGTATCCGTTCTTTTTATCAAAAAAATGGTGGGTATATTCTCCGGGTTGAACATTGCCGTCAATTTTAACAGCATTTAAAAGCTTCACTTGAGGCTTGGCGTTTTCAGAGACCATGTCAACGGCTACCAAAGTGATTATAAAAATTCCAACAAAAAGAAACCACCAAGCTACTTTTCTACCAGGCTTTTCAGAGCTCACTTTTCCCTCCCAATTACTTTATTTATGCGTTTTCAATTCATCCATAAAGTTTGTTTTGTTGCTTTTATAAACAATATTTTTAAAGACATTTCTCTTTCTCTGTTTTGCGGTTGTATGTGTATATATACCTATCCTGTTACCAACTATTTTTATATTGTTAAAATAATTTTTTGTCCCAACCTTTACCGGTGACAGATTGATAACCAATCCTTTTGTGCAGTGCTCTATTAATCCGTTTGAAATGTGTGTATTGCTGGCTTCAATAAAAACAACACCTCTGTACTTATTACTGCCCTTGACGTTGAAATCTCTAATTGTAGTATCGTGAGCAGAGTTAAGAAGAATACCTACCTCATTATTTTTACTCTTGAAGCCTATAATTTTGTTTTTATTTGAATTGACAATCATTGTCCCTATATGTGAATTCTCAACCCTGTTATTTTCAAAAACCACACTATTTGAAAACATGGAGGTTACATCTCTTGAGTTATGTATATAGTTATCTTTAACAAGGTTGTCAGGAGACCACCACAAGCGAATAGCATCACCCATTGCACCTTCCGTGTAGCCTTCTTTAGAGGCAATCTCATTGCCGATGATTTTAACTTTTTTGGCCGTTTTTGCCACAATGCCGTATAGACAATTAATAATTTTATTATTTTTTATAACAGAATCCTTGACTTTAATCAATTTTATACCTGAATCCATTTTCCAGCCGTGAGTTCCGGAATTTTGTATTATACAACCTTGAAATATTACGTTTTTTGTATTTTTAATCGTTACCACATCGTCCTTTGCTTGTCCGTCAATAACAGCTCCTTTTTGGCATATAACCTTTAAGGGTTTATTGATTGTTATAGCCCCTTTATACATACCTTTTTTAATGTTTATCGTGCTGCCGGGTTGAGCTTTATCAATCATTGCCTGGAGAGTGTTTGCTTTGGAATAAGACGAAAGAGAGATAATAAAGGCGGCAAGAAATACAGCAATCTTTTTCATTTTTCACCTTCCTTTTTAAAGATAATCGTTGTTTTTAAAATAGATAAAACCGATAAAGCAGATGAACAATCCAAGTAATGTAGGATATAGATAGGAAAATATCAAAAGACCGCTACTTCCTATTTTTCCCAAGAGTGTCCAAGCAACAGGACCTATGACGGCAAGTTTAGGGTCAAACAAGCTGAATGCAGCTATCCTGAACAGCTCAAGAGGATTTGCCAAAGCAAACGCTAAGACTAAATTAACGCCTATACCGAACTGCAGAAACAGACCTAAAACTCCAACGTCCAACAATATCACAAAGAAAAACCATATAAAAAATGCCGTAAAAATAGCCGTATCCTGTTTTTGAGAAAGAGATGAAACAAAGTATGACAAACCCAAAAAACAGAATGATAAAACGGCAACGAGTGTGGTATATGTCAGATAGATATTCCATGGTATGCTGAAATGTTTTATTAACCCCCAAGCTATACTTGTTGCAAATGCAGTATATATCGGTATTACTATTACTATAAAACGCCCTATGAATTTACCCCAAAAATATTGTGATACCGACATTGGAAAAGACAGTATGTACTCAAGTATTGCAAGTTCTCTTTCCATAACTACAGAGCGGGAGGCACTTATAAGTATAAACAAGGGTAAGATAACTATGGTAATCTCTATATATCCGATAAGAACCCTTGATAGACCTGTAAAACCCAATACTTGGGATTCCGTGATGCCAGACCATAAAAATCCAGCCATCATACCGAAAAATATTATGAAATACAGATAGAACCATTTTGCCCTGAAAGAATCTTTGATTTCAAATAAAACCATAACCAAAAGGTTTTTCACGTGCTCACCCCTTCGAAAGAATTAATCTTTATCTCAAGTCTTTATGCTCACACTCAAGCATTGTAGTATTCTTTATCTATAATAATTTCACCGTTATCCATTTCTATGAGTCTGCTTGCCCTTATACTGCCTTTTTCTTCTCTGTGCGAGGTATATAGAACGGTTGTATCCTCAGGCATAGCGTTCACGGCTTTAGATATAATTTCTCTGCTTTGCGGGTCTATGTGAGCTAATGGTTCATCAAGTATCAACAAATCCGGAATCCTGCCTAAAGCTATCGCCATAAGCACCTTCTTTTGCATACCGCCTGAGAGTCTTTTAAAGCTTCTGTCTATTCCGGCGTCTTCAAATTTGAGTTGTTTTAACACCTCATAGATAGGCTCGTCGTCGCCCTTTGTAACATCGCAAACAAATTCTATAAGTTGTTTTACCGTCATACTCATAGGAGGCGGCAGTTGAGGAACATATCCTATATATTTAGCCAGTTCGCTTTTATTTCTTCTTGCATCTTTATTCATAATGACTATATCTCCGTCATACCTGTATGAGCCTACAATGCATCTTAGCATAGTTGTCTTTCCGCTGCCGTTGCCGCCTACAATCATAACCCGTTCACCTTTGCTTATGTGAAGGTTGACCTCTTTTAAAACATCACCTTTGCCAAAATTTTTAACAAGATTTTCTATCTCTATCAAATCAGCACCTCTTTAAGTAATTTTATCCAAGAAGCGAAAATCAAACTTAAGTGCATCATACGGGCATACATCTATACATCTTGCACAGTTTATACAGGAGGCTCCGGTTACAAATGCAGTCTTATCCTTCGTTGTCTTTGAGTCCTTTAAAGCGTCTGTGAGCAGCGTTGGTTCTATACAGACCTTATAGCAGTTTCCGCAATGCGTGCACTTGTTTAAATCGTATCTTACTCTCAATAATGATACTTTTCCGAGTATTCCGTATGTTGTACCGGTTGGGCAAACGTACTTACACCAGAATCTCCTTGCATAAAAAACCTCTATAAACAGAAGCAGTGCAACCCACAGAAGCATAACGGTGGGAACGTATATAAAAGCACGGTTTAGTATGTCAACAGGGTTGAAAGACTCGAAAAATATTGTTCCCGTTATAAGCGGTATTAAAAGGAATGTAATCCAAAAGGCATATCTGATTTTTTCGGAATACATCCTTCTTTTTTTAATGACACCTTTTTTCCTTAAATATTCATGGAGTATTTCTCCCAATTCCGCCAACAGATTATAAGGACAAACCCAAGCACAAAATGTTCTTCCGCCCACGACGAAATAAAAAATGAGAATCGTTAGAAAACCGATTACGGCATTCATAGTAATAGCTTTATGTGCCGCAACATACTCCAAACCGGTATATAGGTCTATTAGGAAGAAACTCATTAGCCTTGAGCCGTTTAGACTACCAGCCAGAAAATCCAAAGCCCAGCTGAATGACAGGGCAAATGTAGCCGTCAGAACAATTATTGTAAACCATCTGACGCATCTATAGGAAATGCGTCCGGGTCTCAGTTTCCTTGTGTTAATGAACAGCTCGTAAAAGTTACCCCTTTTCAATTTTTCTTTTTTTCCGGTTGTGTTCGAGTTTAAATCCTTATGCATTTTTTTCACCCCACTTTTTGCCTGGAATTATAACAATAGCCGATGGTTCCACAGGACATACCATCTCACACACACCGCAACCGGTGCAGCCCTGTAAAACAACCGGAACCTGATATTCTTTTCCCGTTTTTTTGTCCTTTTTTGTTTCAATAGTTATTGCTCCCGGTCCTATAGGACATTTGTCGGCGCATAAATTACACACCTCTTTCATATATTCTGCGGGATTAACCTTCCATTTGTATTTCTTTTCATCCCATTTATGTTTGGATACGGTTTTAAGTTTCTCGTTTTTAACCGCCAAACATCTATCCGGTATAACTTTGGCTATGCCCATCCTAACGCTCTCTGCGTTTTCTGCAAGTTCGTGCACCAAAGCGTATGTAGGACATACCAAAACACACTGAATACCTTTGCAGGAAAAATCGCAGGCGTTAGTTCGTGCGTCTATATACGGTGTTTGATAAGCAAGCCCTTTGTCAATGTCGGCTAATTTTATGCAATCAACAGGACAGATTTGAACGCATAATCCGCATTTTATACAAGCTCCGAGAAAGTCTTTTTCATTTATTGCTCCCGGTGGCCTCAACATAGTTTGTTGTTCTTCTTTTAACAAGGGTGTTACACCAACACCAACCGCAGTACCCACGGCTGTTACGCCCAAGTACTTGAAAAACTGGCGTCTTTCCATACTCAGTTATCTCCTTTTTTGTGTAGTTTTGGCAGATATAAATTCATAAGCGGTTTTTTGTCAACCAGCAGTATGCTCGGTTGTGAAAAAGGTACAAGTTTTTCTATAAATTTAATAAATGTAAATATAGGAGAACCGTTAAAAAGCATAACGGAGGGGTTATCCTCGGCTATAATACCCGAGTATTTCATCTCAAAATAGGGTAAATCACCGATACCATCACCGTTCTTGTCGAATCCTTCATACCTGTCCCAATAATTTTTATACCAAATTCCTCTTTTTTTATCCAACATTCCTCCGCTAACCCTTATGTCTTTGAAATTACCTACGAAGTCATCATGAGTAAATATGTTTTTGTTTCTGTTAATGTCTGTGTTGAAATCCATTGCAATGGTGTCATAATAAAATCTGTCATTTTCAAACTTACAGCTCATCCCGGGCTCGTACGGCGATTCGTCTATAAATACCCCCCTTGTGCAGTGTTCGATAGTAACGTTTTTTGCAACAAGGTTGCTTGCGTCTTTTAAGCCCAATCCTATTGCCGTCACAGATGTATTGTTTGTAATCAGAGCGCCGTCTATTTCAACGTGTGTTGTGTACATATCGTATATACCGACCATATTGTGGTCACCGCGGTAGTTTATAACCTTATCGTAGTTGGAATACATAAAGTGGATGCCGTATCTCGACCTTACGGTTGTTTGGTCTTGGATAGTATCGTGGCGGCAAAACCAGACGATTAGGTCTCTTGAATCGTGCACGTAATTACCTTTTAATAAATCGTAATGACTCCACCAGAGTCTAATCGCATCTCCGCGAAGTCCAACCTGTTTATACGGTTTTGAAGATATATCGTTATATGCAATTAAACTATGATTCATATATTTCGTCTGTATTCCATACAAACAGTTCTTTATAGTAT